>JAYRUI010000206.1:0-5866 GCA_041919175.1 Rheinheimera sp.
GGGCGCATTATCGGAGGTGAATGATTTCCCGCAACAGGTGCTCAAAGTGGCAGCCGATGTTTTTCGTAACCAAATTCAGCCATGGCAGCAGTATTTAACCCAGGAGCAGCAACAACAGTTGCTGCAAGGCCAAAGTGTGGGCAAAGAACTGATGTTTCCGCTGGGCAAGCAGTCCTTGATCGTCGCCGCAACCTTTAGTCCCATCCGTGACGCTTACGGCAAAATTCAGAAAATCTTTTTATACGGTGCCGATATCACCAGCCGGCATGAAGTGGTGCAACACAGCGAGAGCATGATGTCGGCGTTAATGAGCTCGGGTCAGAATATCAATAATATGGTGTCGAGCATTAATGCCATTGCCGATCAGACTAATTTGCTGGCGCTCAATGCTGCCATAGAAGCAGCCCGCGCCGGTGACGCTGGCCGTGGTTTTTCGGTGGTGGCGGACGAAGTACGCAATCTGGCCTCCAAAGCCGGTGCTTCGGCCGGTGAAATTAACACTGTGGTCAGCCAAAACCAGACGCTGCTGCGTAACCTGGCCG
The DNA here is from genome assembly GCA_041919175.1 of Rheinheimera sp. GTDB lineage: Bacteria > Pseudomonadota > Gammaproteobacteria > Enterobacterales > Alteromonadaceae > Pararheinheimera. The sequence goes on from JAYRUI010000206.1 coordinate 543, forward strand.
ACACTTTGGGCAAATTAAAGCAGCAACAACAATAAACTCTGCACCTCGGTTGAGAGTGACCGGCACAGGTCAAAAACCCAAACCACACAGCGCCGCACCAGGCGCTGTTTTTTTGCGGTTTATTGACCTTTATTGTTGTTTATTGATCAGCATCAGCCAGCCTGTTGCTAAAGCCGGTTAGGCTACAAGCATTCAACAGCACAAAGCAAACAAAGAGCCTCCATGAAATATCAAAGCCCGGAACAAGCGTTAAACCTGATTCAAAACGGTGAAACCTTATGGTGCCATTCGATGGCTGCCACCCCTTATTCGATGCTGAATGCCTTAGCCAAAGTGGCCTTAGAGAAACGCGATCTCACCTTACTCAGCCTGCACACTGAACATAGCCAGGCTTTGTGTGCTGCTGAGCTACAAGGCCATTTACGCCAGCGCGTGTTTTTTGTCGGTAGCCCCACCCGTCCGGCGGTGCAATGTGGTTTAGCCGATTACGTACCGGCCTTTTTATCGGAAATTCCGAAAATGTTCCGCAGTGGCGAGCAGCCAGTCGACACCGCCATTGTGCAGGTGTCACCACCCGATAAACATGGTTTGTGCAGCTTAGGTATTTCGGTGGAAGCCACCCGCGCAGCCATGCAATCGGCGAAAAAAATCATTGCACAAATTAACCCCAAAATGCCGCGCACCCATGGAGACTCTTTTGTGCATCTGGCTGATTTTGACGCTTATGTGGAGCTGGAAAGTGATATTCCTTTGCATTTACCGGCGCAGCAAGACCCAATCACAGCCCAAATTGGCCGTAACGTGGCGAGCTTAGTGCGCGACGGCGACTGCCTGCAAATGGGCATAGGCGCTATTCCGGATGCCACTCTGGCTTGCCTTGGCGACCGGAAAAACCTCGGTATTCATACCGAAATGTTTTCGGACGGTGTCTTGCCGCTGCTGGCCAAAGGTGTATTTACTAACCGCAATAAACGTAAACATCCTGGCAAAATAGTCACGACTTTTGCTATGGGCAGCCAGGCGCTGTATGACTTTGTCGACGACAACCCTGAAGTGGTGTTTTTGGATGTGGCTTACACCAACGACACCAGCGTGATCCGGCAAAACCCGCAGGTGATGGCTATTAACAGCGCCTTGCAGGTGGATTTATCCGGTCAGGTGTGCGCTGATTCTTTAGGTACCAAAATTTACTCCGGTGTTGGCGGCCAGATGGACTTTGTCCGTGGCGCTGCGTTATCTGAAGGTGGCAGAGCCGTTATCGCTTTACCGGCAACTGCGGCAGGCGGCACAGTGTCGCGCATCAGCTCATTATTAGCGCCGGGTGCTGGGGTGGTCACCACCCGCGCTCACGTGCATTATGTGGTGACCGAATACGGCGTAGCCAACCTTCGCGCCAGAAGTTTAACCGAACGTGCCAAAGCGCTGATTAACATTGCAGCACCACAATTTCGCGAACAGCTGGCCAAAGATGCTTACAAAGATTGGGGTCTATTGGTGTAACACCACAATGATGCTGTGTTGCTGCCAGTTTTAAGCGGCAGCAACACAGCGGATCTAAGGTTTAAACTGAAATTTTAAGTTGGAGATTCGCTTTGCAGATTGCCGCTAAAGCTTAATGTCCGGCGCTTGGTTTGGGCAATAAATCCAGTACCGCTTGCCAGGGCACATATTTCAGATTCTGACCTTGCTCCGGCATGCGGTTGCGACCGTCCTGCACTATCAGAGCGCCCTGCTCAAAACCCGGCCCTAAACTGCGCACTGTTAAATCCAGGCCATCGGTTTCCGAACTGCCATCAATACCAAGCTGTGGATTGGTGGTCACCCGAAACTTCAGCAATTGCCGGTATGGCGCAACGCCCTGATATAACACATAACTGTCATCGCCCTGGCTGGATGCCAGTAAATACGGCGTATCACCAGGTGCAAAAGCTAAACCTTCCACATCGGCCACCAGTTCTTTACCATCCACCAGCAGAATTTGCTCCCCGGTTACCGGCGCATCAGCGGCAGCGTCAAAACGCCAGATGCCACTGTCTTCTTCGCCAACAAACAGTTGCTGACCTTTGTCATCGGCGACACAACCTTCCGGCTGGCCTTGCACCTGCAAACTCCGTACTTTTTTCCCACTCCAGTGTTGGCCGTCAGAGTGCAGCTGATATTGCTCCACCAAACCGGATTTATCATTCACAAACACATAAATTTGCGCTGCCGTTGGCTGAAACATACACAGGCCATAAATCTCCTGCATTGCCGTTGGAATTTGCCCGGCGGTTTTCACGCTGCCGTCCGCTGCAATGGCAAACAGCTGCAAACTGTTGTTATTACGCAGGCTGGCGACTGCCACGTCATGCGGCTTGTCTTGCCAGCGCAGGCCATAACGCAAGTCGACATTGTTTAACCGTCCAACCGGCAGTTGCTGCAATCTATTGCCAGCCATGTCATACACATCCAAACCATTTCTTTTGTCGGTGGCCAGAATTCGGCTGAGCGCTGGTTTGGTGGCATGATGCCAAATTGCCGGATCGTCTATCACATCACCACGCTGCAAAGCGGCCTGACTTTGGACAGTTGGCTGTACTTGCAGGATTAATTTTGCGGCAGCTATTGGTTTTGCCGATTGCTCTGCGACTAATGGCAATGTCCATTGCTGCACTGGGGACTGATCTTCGGTGCTGACAAAAACATCGGCGTGGGTCGACCCTGGAGCCACCGACATCGCTGCCACGGCATTTTCACCAAGTGGCCAGCTTTGCACCGATGTATTCATGTTGGCCCTATTGCTGTCAGCGACAATACGCAGCAAGCGTGCCGGCTGCTCTTCCAGTGCCAGCAGCGTGCTGTCAGGCAATACCGAGAGCACCACTATCTCAGATTGAATGGCACCAAAAGGCTGTGTTACCTGTAACAATTCGCGGCCTTCATCAGCCTCAGGTTCGGCCTGATAACGCCAGATGGCATTGGGTTCGCTGACATATAAAGCAGCATTGTTTGCATCCACGGCGCAGGCTTTACTGTCATAAGGCACCGCCAGCTCGCGGATCACCACAGGTTTTGTCAGCCAATTGCCGCCTTGTTGTAATAACAACTGATCTGCACCGCCGCGGCCTCCCAGTAAAAATATCGAGAGCTGCTGGTTGGTGCTGCTTTGATAAAAACACAAATCTTCCACCACCCGGCTATAAATGATTTGCTGCAACTGCGGTTGCAGCTGGCCGTTTTGCCAGCGCCATAAATGCAGGCTTTGTGTATCCGCCTCCATTGCCGCCAGCAGCAAACTGCCATCGGCCAGCGCCTGGCTGGTTAAGCGCACAAAATTACCGCTTGCTGTTGCCAGCGGTTGTTGACTGGCTGCGCCAATCACTTTAAGCCCCTGCTTGTCCAGGACAAATTGCAGTTGTTGCCCTGCCACTTCAGCCTGCAGATAGTGGTGAGCGGAGATGGTTAACAAGTGTTGTGGTGGCAAAGTCGCCGTTAAGTTTTTTGTTGTTGCCGTCTTCGCCGCAGCGACGCTATTGACCGAAGATTGCGGCGAACCACAAGCCACTAACAAGCTGGTGATGGCGGCAGTTAACATTAATTTTTTCATTGTTGCTTCCAAATTCTTAAGAACCAGGCTGAGCTGAATACGCCAGCCAGATCAACGGTTGGCCTTTGCGGCCAAACCAAAATCGTCACCTTGCCAGCATTTTTTCTCCGCTTTGCGGGCCGCGTCCGGATTGCCACAACGCCGTGCTGGTAACAGTTTGTTTGCGTCGGTTTCCAGCAGCTGTTTGCTGCCATCCGGCTGACGCTGTAATGCAAAGCTGTCATACAACTGGCCGCTCACGGTAAATGACTGATAACGTAGTTCATCGTTACCAAAATCCAGCACTTGAAATAACTGAGTGTCTTCCGCCACTTTTTGCATGCTCTGGCGCGCCCCATCTGCCACCAGATACATTTTTGGCCCGGCCACAGACACCAGATACAGAGTGCCGGCCTGTGTTTTTTTGCTGTTGTTCAGGCCTGGTGCCGTCTGGCGACCATAGACATGGTCATGGCCTTGCAACGCTAAATCGACCCCATATTTTTCAAACAAGGGTTGCCAATATTGCCTAAGCCTTGGGTTGTCCCGACCTTGCGACACCGAAAACATCGGATGGTGGTAACTAACCACTGTCCAGCGCTGTGGGTTTTGCGACAACACCTTTTCAAGCCATTGTGCCTGCAGTGTTGCCATGGCTTCGTTTTCCAAAGCTTCGGTCGAATTCAGCACAATAAAACGCACGCCCTGATAGTCGGTAAAATACACAGTGTCGCGCAGCGGTTCAGGCCCATTGGATGCCGCGCCAAACTGGGCACCAAACTGCAGGTTAAACTGCGGCGCCAACACCCGCTGTTCTTGCGGTGTGTCTTCATTCAGTTTCAGATATTCATGGTTACCGGCTGCTATCAGCTGATTGACCATGCCGGCTTGCCAGCCTGCGGCATCAAACCATTCACCCCACTCGTTATCCAGCACGCCATAACGTGAATTGACCAAATCTCCGGCGTGGATCATCAGCGCAGCGTCCGGCACTTTCAGCAAAGCAGCGCGCGCCACTCTGGAAAAATGCGACTTCAGCGAATTTTGCGCGTCACCAAAATAAATGGCGCGAAAAGGCGCAAAGCTGGTTTTAGCAGTGCGAAATTGCAGCCATTCACTCCAGGTACCAAGCCCCTGCACCCGATAGGCGTAAAGTGTATCTGGCTGCAGATCGGTGAAGGTCAGCTGATGGTGAGCGCTGAAACCATTGTCGGTTTGCACCTGGCGGCTGGTGGCGCTAAAACGCCTGGCCTGCAGATGCAAACCGGGGCTGTCAGCTGCGGGCGTTATTTCTGCCAGCAGCGGCGGGCTTTTGTCACCAGCCGCAGCCTGGTGAACCAGCGTAGTGGTACGCCAGTTCACCCGCTGCGACAACGCCGGTGTTGCAGTGGGCAGCAAAACAATCCGATCGGGAAATACTGTACTCTGATACCGACTCACCCCGGCAGGCACCAGCGTATTGCCTTGTGCAGCAGTGTCGTCTTTGGCCGGGTTTGCGCTTGCTAACGCAACACCAGCCACCAGACTCAGCAACAACGCCGTGATATGCAGGCGATTGAATATACGCATCAAAGCCCCCTACCAGTTGGTGATCTGCACGCCCAGCACAAAGGTGCGGCCGTAGCTTTCATACTGGAAGTTGGCGTTTTTACGGCCGGTATAAGCGTAATAAGGCTCGTCGTTCAGATTCACCACATTAAAATACAGCTGCACACCACTGTTAATTTTGTATTTGCTGCTGAAATCCAATTGCATGTGG
>JAYRUI010000207.1:0-5852 GCA_041919175.1 Rheinheimera sp.
CGCTTGCTGCTGAATAATCTCAGGGTTTTGCAACTTGCTCGCCACACCATAACTGCCTTGTGGATCCTGAATCGTCAACAAGGTCAGACGTTTGCTGTTGGCGTCGTCCACACCAAAAGATGAGGCTGCGCCAAGGCAAGAACTGCAGCCAATCCAGTTTCGGCTGTAATGTGTTGGTTCTGCCAGCGTGGCAAGCGCCGCCATGCTGTCGTTATTGCCGGTGACGATCACTAAATCTGCCGGACGCCTTTTGAGTTGCTGATCAAGTTGCTCTGTCAGCTGACGGGTATTCTCTGTATTAACGCTGATCAGACTGAACATGCATTACTCCTCTTCTTCATGCCCGTCCAGTGGTGAGGTGGTTTCTACCGGCACTCCGAGCTTTTCGTGGTGTTTTTGCTGATAGCGCAGCAGGCTATCAATAGTGGCAGCAGTAATCTCTTGTCCTTTGGGCAATAACAATAGTTTTTTACTGTTGTATAAATTGTGTTTCAGCTTCATACCGGGTTGTAACTGTTCCACTTCAATTCCGTGATGCTCTTGCTCTGAGCCCAGGCTGTGACCCTGCAGAATGATTTCCGTTAATGCATTCACCACATCAGGGTCGTACCAGGCGCCGCTGTGGCGGCGAATTTGTTCCAACGCCTCGTTGTGGTTGTGTTTTTGCGGGCTTGAGCGCGCAAACACGTAGAGCCAAAAGTCACGAGATACCGCCAGTATTCTGGCAAAAACACAGATATCGGTACCAACACGATGTAAAGGGTCGCCAGTGCCATTAAATTTTTCGTATTGCTGTGCAATAGCGTCCCGCACAGGCTGCAGGTGGAGTGCCGGGGCCAGAATTTCCTCAGCATATTGCGGATGTTGCAGATACTGCGTGCGTTCATTCGGAGTGAGTTTGTAATACGGAGTATTTTGCAGTTGAAAAGGCAAACCCAGTTTACCAAGCTCTGAAAACAAACCGGACTGGCGCAGTGCCTGGCGTTGCTCTTTGCTATAGCCCAGAACGCGACCGATAGCTGCACAGGTTTGACTAACGTTCAGCGCAAATTCTCCCGACAACGCCGGGTTACTGCCGATAATGTTGTACAGCACTTCCAGGGTGGAGCGGTGATCCTGTTCCTGCTGCTGCACCAGCGCTTTGAGTTGTTGCAGCGTTTTTTTCAGCTGTGAAGTACGATGAACCACCATCTCTTCCAGATTGTGGTTCAGTTCCTTTAACTCTTTATTCTGTTTGGCAACCTGAGCTGTTAATTGTTTATTCGCCCGGATCAATCGATACATTTCCAGGCCTTCGTCAACCAGTGACAACAGTTCCTGATTGTTCCAGGGTTTTTGCACGTAACGATGAATTTTACCCAGATTAATCGCCTGTACTGTCGAAGCTAAATCGGCATAACCTGTCATCAGAATACGGTAACAATCAGGCTGGAGCTGTGCCGCCTGCGCCAGAAACTCTGCGCCATTCATTTCCGGCATCCGCATGTCGCTGATGATGATCTGTACTTTGTGGCTTTGCATCAACTGCAGTGCCTGAGCACCGCTGCCCACCAGTTGCACCTGATAAGGTTGGCCGACAAATATGCGTTGCAGTGACTTCAGAATGGCTGGTTCATCATCGACACAAAGCAGCAGTGGCATTGGAGAAGAGATTGTGGTCATAGGTTATCCCTGAATATCTCATCTGTCTCATTTGTCTTTAAATATGAATGTATGCTATACCATGAAGAAGTCAAGTGAGTGTTGGGAGTATTGATGAAGACTTTAAAGCCGGGAGAAATTGCCGCCTATTGTGACGTGCATCACCGCACAGTCAGCCGCTGGATTGCCAGTGGTCAGCTCAAGGGCCATAAATTACCGGGGCGCGGTAATTACCGGGTGTTGTTGGAGGATTTTCTGCAATTTTTGCAGCATCAGCAGATGCCGATGCCACAAGAACTGTTGCTGGTTTTGCCTGGACGTGTCGAAGCGCCACCTGTGGCCAGCCGCAAGGAAAAAGTGTTGGTGATTGATGATGAACAATCCTATCGTAATGCCATCCGCCGGGTGTTATTTGCCCAGGGTTATCAACTGGATTTTGCCGCAGACGGTTTTCAGGCCGGGCTTAAAATCAGCAGCCTGAAACCAGACCTGATCACCCTTGATTTATCTATGCCCGGACTGGATGGGTTTGAGGTGATCCGTTATATCCGTGAACAACCAGAGCTGCAGTCATTGCGTATTTTGGTGATTTCCGGTTTAGCCGAACCCGAGTTGCACAAGGCGTTGAGTTTAGGTGCCGATGCGGTGTTGGCGAAACCTTTCGAGAACGACAAGTTATTGCATCAGGTGCAACAATTGCTGTGCTAAGGAGCAAAGCATGCCGAATAAAGTACTGCTGGTCGACGATGAAGCTTTTATTCTGCGCGCTTTGGAGCGATTGCTGCAGCGCTCTGGCTATCGGGTATTTACCGCACAAAGCGGTGCCGAAGCACTCCAACTGCTGCAACATGAATCTTGCCAGGTCATTATTTCCGATTTTAGGATGCCTTTAATGTCGGGAGGGGAATTATTGGCACAAGTAAAGCGGCTATACCCTGAGACTGTTTGTCTGGTGCTCAGTGGGTATTCCGATTTTCAGTCGGTACTGCAATTGCTTAATTCCGGTACCGCCTTTCGATTTTTGCAGAAACCATGGGAAGACGATGAATTACTGGCGGAAATCGCCGCAGCGTTTTTACATTACCGGCAGTTAAGCGGTGATCGCATCCGTAATCAATTATTAATTGCCGGTCACGGTGCGTTGCTCGAATTAAGCAATGACGCTGTGGTTCTGCGCAGCAATGGTGCCGCGCAGGAATTGCTGAATTGTACAGCTGCGGAATTAACAGGCAGCTTGTTTGAACAATGGTTTCAAATCGAATCAAACCTCGGACAGCAGTTTTTGCAGGATACCCATGGTTCGATGGAAGCTTGTAACAGCCGGGGTGAAGTGTACGAGCTGCATGTTCAGTATCGGGATGCGGTAGGGGCTATTGTTGGTTTTAAACGGCTACTGCAACAGGATGGACCCGCCAGTATTTATACGGCCTCACTGATGGATCAGCATGCCGTGCTGCAACAAATTTTGGCCTTGTTGCAGCAACAACAGCCTTTTGCTGTAGCTGCTATCCGGTTAAAAAACTTCAGTGACTGGGCTGATATGTTGGGTTTTGCCGAAGCAGGGCAGTTATTTGAAACTTTAAGTCAGAGTCTGATGCAGGCCTGCCGACCTTTCGGTTCACTGGCCTATCTTGCCAACGAATTGTTTGTGCTCACGATGCCAAGTGCTGGTACAGAAGTTTTGGTACACCAGCAATTGTCCGCATTGTTACATCAGGTTCGCCAGCAACTTGAGCATCAGACTCAAGCGCTGCGACCGCAATTTACCGTGACTTACTGTATGGCGCCGGAAGATGGTGACGGCGCTAAGCAGCTGCTGAATAACGTGTTAACCAGCAACAGAATTCATGTCAGAAGTCCACATTCGTTTTTTATGCGTTATAGCGCTGGATTGGCGGATAAAAAACGCCAGCAGTTACAAATCAGCGAGGCTTTGTTCCGTGCCGTAGAGCAGGAGCAGTTCGAGTTGTATTTCCAGGCCAAACTTAGTATTCACACTGAGCAATGTAACAGTGCCGAGGCTTTGTTGCGTTGGCGTCATCCGGAGTTTGGTTTTGTGTCACCCGCCATGTTTATTCCGATTGCAGAACATGATGGTCAGATGATTGAAATAGGCTTGTGGGTAATGCGCCAGGCTTGTTTAACTGCAAAACGCTGGCAGCATGATGCTGTTCCGGTGCAAAAACTAGCCGTGAACGTGTCGGGCGTGCAATTGCAGCAAAGTAATTTTATTAGTCAGGTACAACGCATTTTTGCTGAAACCGGTGTCGATCCGGCGATGCTGGAGATTGAACTGACAGAATCCTGGATGATTGAAGATTTAGCCCAAAGTGCGCTTGCGCTTAGCCAGCTCAAAGCGCTGGGCGTCCGAATTGCGATTGATGATTTTGGCACAGGGTAGTCATCGCTGGCATATTTATCCAGGTTGCCGGTCGATGTGCTGAAAATTGACCGTTCGCTGATTATTGATCTGGAATCCAATATCAACAGCCAGAGCCTGGTGGAGAATATTTGCCGGATGGCACATGCCTTGGGCGTGGAAGTGGTGGTTGAAGGCGTTGAAAATGCCGAGCAACTGGCTATTTTGCGTAGCCTCGGTTGTGACCTGGTTCAGGGTTTTTATATTGCCAGGCCCTTGCCGGAAAGCGGATTTTTACAGCACCTTACCGATAGTAATGCTGCGCTGATCCAAGCAGGAGACGTCTAATGACAATGCCTACGGTGCTTTTTATCGACGACGACATTTTTATGCTCAAAGCGTTGTTGCGGGCATCGATGCGGTTACGACCCGGCTGGCATTATTTTTACAGCGAGAATGCCAGCCAATGGCAGGCGGCTTTGCCCGCTGGAGTGGTACCTGATTTAGTTGTCAGCGATTACCTTATGCCCGGAATGAATGGCGATCGGCTGTTAACCGATGTGATGTTGGCTTCTCCTGCCACAGTGCGGGTACTGATGACCGGCGACACCAGTGAGGAAGTGGTGAGTAGCGTCAGCGTGCAGGCGCATTTTGTGCTGGGCAAACCTTTTAATGAAAATGACTTACAGAACTTGTTCGGTTGTATTGAACGTTTACGCAGTTTGCAATTGCCGTTGCAATTGCGCCAACAACTGGGAAAGGCTGATCATTTACCGGTATTGCCTGCAGTGATCCGTAAGCTGCGGCAGGAATTGAGTAACGACTCACCAGACATTAACCAAGTGGTTGATTTGATTGCGCATGAACCCGTAATCGCCGCACGTTTGATGCAACTGGCCAATTCGGCTTTTTTGGGGTTTAGCCGGGCGACGCATTCGCTCAGCGAGGCACTGATGCGGCTCGGGCTGCGCTTAGTCGAAGCTATTGTCACGCTGATGGCGGTGGAGCATTTGGTGGCAGGTTTCAAATCAGATGTCGATCATCAGCACATCAGTGACCGAGCCTTTCAGCATGCTTGTACAGTCCGGCATCTGGCACACGCCGCGCGTCTGAGTGCAGAGCAGCAGGATTTATTGTTTGTATCTGCCTTGTTAAGTGCGCTTGGTCCCTTAAGTAAATTGCAATTTGCAGCGCAAAGCGGCACTCCATTACCAGAGCAAATTAATGGCATAGATAGCGCGAGTGTTATGACGGTGTATTTGCTCACGTTATGGGGCTACCCGCAGTCGTTATGTCAGCAGGAGTTGGATATGACTGCGTTTCGGAATTTTGCGGATGACAGCAACCCCGGTTGTTTTATTTTGGCCGTGAGTCAGCAATATCACCGGCCTTGCAGCGCGGCATATTTGCAGCAAATTGCCGCAATGACACAAAATCCGGGGCTAAAACAAGCGTTGCTGCAACTGCCGGTGTTGCTAAAAAACTAAAATTGCCCGTGGCCGCAACCGGATTGACGTGTCGCTCAGATCGAAATATTGTCAAAGCGCGGAATACAAATGGACGCATAAATGCAACAGAAGGACGGCGTGATGCAACATAAATTACTATTAGGCCCCTTACTGGGGTTGGAAAGCGGCAATTATTACACTGTGGTTTTTGTTACTGCCAATAGCAACACTGCGCAGGCAACAACGGCAGAAGTACTGTTTAACGGTGTGGCTGTGGCAGCAGCCAAAATAGGTGCCCTCTATTCTGGCGACGTGTGGCGGGCAGAAATTCAGCTGCCAGCTCTGCCACAATCACAACATATTCAGTATCAAATTCAATGTGATGGCACTTTGATGTGCAGTCA
>JAYRUI010000208.1:0-5850 GCA_041919175.1 Rheinheimera sp.
CTTATTGCAGGAAGACATTGGCAAAATCGGCTTTACCCTGACTATGCCAATAATGGTCGGTCAGCTCCTGGCTGATGGCCAGATGCTGGATAAAACCACTTTGTTGTGCCAGTTCAATGGCCCTGTCATAAGCCTGCCATGCCAAACCTTCTTTGCTGACAGCACTCAGTTCTGCCATCAACAAGGCGACTTTGTGCCTGTGGTTGCTGCTCGCGCGCACCGACCATTTTTGTAACAAGGCCAGATATTGTTCTGCAAGTGGTCGCCATTCAGCTTCCAGAGCGGCGTTTTGTTTGCTAAGACGGGTTGCCAGCAAAGCCGCAAAAAAATAAAACTCGGTCTGGTGATATAAAGACATGGCCACACCAACCAAGGGCAAGGCAGCCTGATAATGTTTGATGGCGCTGTCGTCATCCTGCGCCAGATAAGCCAGCATCAGTTTGATGCTGTGATAACAAAATAAAATGGTGACGTTTTGGCTTTGTTCCAAAAGTGGAACTTCAACATCTTCATCAAAAGCTTCGCCGGATAAATCCAGCAAATTCCCGTCGGTTTTTTGCAGATTCAATGCAAATTGCTGCCATAACCGGATAAATTGCAGATTATAGGCAAAGCGCTTATCAGCGATAAACTGCCGGTATTTGGCAAGATCTGCCGCGACCTCGTCCAGTTTTACGCCACTGAGCACCTGATAAAAACTAAAAAACAGTGCTGAGTGTACGGCGTATTCCAGATTGCTTTGTTGTAAAGCAACAAACACGTTCTGTTCCAGTGACTCCAGGCTGTCGGCCAATGGCGCATTCCACGGCAACACAGTAGCGGCACGCTGAAAATTGAGCTCAGGTGCAAACTTGCCCTGGTATTGCTGATTGACGGCCAGCGCCAGGTCGGCAAAATCCAGCGCCTCTTTAAACTGATCAAAAGCGCCACACAAATTCTGCGCATAAGTGGAATAGGCTTTACTGGCGGCGGCGCAATGGCCATGACGGATAGCCAGTGTCACTAATGCATAACTGACGGCCAGATAATGTTGTGGGCTGACAATATAAGCCACACTTAACAACGAATTCAGAATTTCCAGCGCTAATAAATGTTCGGCTGAACTCAAAGGCGGACGCTGATACAAAGCGGCAATGTTGTTTTTATCGTACAGATTTTCCAGCTGCAGATAACGAGCTGCAATGTCGTCGCGCTGGCTTAAGTCGATGCCTACCGGCAGCAACACGGTTTCAGCCAGGCTAAAAGCCGCGACAAAATCGTTGCGGGCAAATAACAGCAGAATTTGTAATTTAGCCACCTGCATCCGGGTCAACACGTCTGTGGTTTGCTCGGCCAGCAGCTGGCAGCGCAGCCCGGCTTCTTCATAAAGTTGGGTCAGATACTGACAACTGGCCAGGCCCAGCTCGGCGTCAAATTTTAATGCCGTTTTGCCGGCCGGACACAACAAGGCTGCCCGCTGATAATAGGCACTGGCGTCATGCCAGGCGTTACTGGCCTGTGCCTGCTGGCCGGCCTGTAAATTTAACCTGGCAACTTTTTCGGCGCCATAATGGCTGACCGCAAGCGTTTCTGCAGCGTTCAGATGGTCAATAAAAGCAAACAACTGCAGGTTCGGATTGGGTTGCTGTAAATAATAAGCGGCGATAGCAAAGTGTAGTGCTTCAGCATCCTGATCTGCAGTGGCAAAAGCAGCCTGCTGCAGCCGGTCATGCACAAAACGCAACATACTGATACTGCCGCTGTTGTTGCTATAAGCGGTCATAATGCCGGCTTCGACCACTTCAGCGATCAGCGGTTCCAGTTCTGGGTAGGGCAAATTTAACACGGTTTGTAACAACGGAATTTCAGCTTTTTCGCCCAATAAAGCCGCAACCTTCAGCAGTTGCCTGGCATTGGCTGACAGTTTGTCAAAACGCTGGGCAGTTAATTCCACCAGATTATCGGTGATATTTTGCCTGGCTATCTTGGCTAAACCCCAGTGCCAGTTGCCGTCAACATCACACTTCAGTAATTGCTGCTGTTGCAGCGTGAACAAAAACTGCCGGACAAAAAACGGATTGCCACTGGTTTTGCTGATCAGCAGCTTTGCAAAGTCGTCCATGTTGGCGGCATCTTGTTGCAGCGTGTCGGCCAGCAGCATTTTAACCGCAGTTAAATCCAGGGCAGACAACTGCAACTGTTGTGCTTGAATGCCGGCATCCCGCAGTTGGTGCAGCAGATGGCGAACCGGATGTACAGTGTCCATTTCATTGTCGCGATAGGACAGCAGCAATAACACGCCGCTGATCTGGTCATCGGTCATCAAGGCTTGTAATAACCGCAAACTGGACAGATCTGCCCATTGTAAGTCGTCAAGCAACAGCACCAGAGGTCTCTGCTCCCGACGGCTTTGCGCGGCCATCACCCGGAAAAACCTCAGCAACAGCTGGTCAAAATTACCATCGGCGCCGGGTTTAGCGGAGATCAGCACAGGCGGCGCATCGGGCAACAAAGGTTGCAGGGCAGGCACCATGCTTAATAATAAAGTGGCGTCGTCACCCACTGCTTGCTGCAGCTGTTGTTGCCAATCACGTAAATTCTGTTCAGGCTCCTGCAGCAGCTGTTCGGCCAGTTCAGTCAGGATTTGTTGCAATGCGCTGTACAGCTGATTGCGTTGATACTGGTCGAACTTGCCGCGGCAAAAATGCGGCCGCTCCGCCAGCGTCTGCCGGTACAGTTGTTCTATCAGCGCACTTTTACCTACGCCTGAATAACCTTCAATCAGTACCAGCTGGTTTTTTTCCTGCTGACGCACTTCGCGGTACCAGGCCAGCAGTTGTGCCTGTTGCAATTCCCGACCATATAACTGACCGGAAAACTGCAGTTCCTGATGGCCAAGCCGAAGCGAAAGGGCAGGTAATTCAATTTGTTGTAGCTGTTGCCATTGTTGCAGCATCAACGCAAGGTCGTGCAGAACCCCATTAATGTGGCTGTAACGCTGATTCGGGTTCTTTTGTAACAAAGTGAATATCAGATTTGCCAGACTAGCGGGCAAGGCAGGCAGCGGCGCTGGTGTTAATGCGATATGGGCATAGACCAGCTCCAGCGGTTGTTGCTGGGAAAATGGGTAAACGCCGGCGGCGATCCGGTAAAACAGCACACCCAGACTATATAAGTCGGTGCGTTGGTCTAGCGGCGCATTCACCCGGCCCGTGGCTTCAGGGGCCAGGGTGCGCAACAGGTTTAGGTCACTCTGGCTGTGCAGGCGCAAACCCTGTACTGATTTAATGGCTGCGACATGACTGGTATCCAGCAATACCAGATCAGCACTGTTGGCTTTCTGGTAAATGGCATTTGGCCTTAAAGCGCCAATCACCAGTTGTTGTTGATGGAATCTGGCCACTAACCTGGCCAGCTGTAACATCAGTTGCAGCTGGGCGGTTAAATCTGCTGGGGGCAGCGTCTGGCAAAGTTGTTCAAAATGTTGTGGCAGTTGCAGAGTGGCATAACAGCAATAATCAAACTGATTGTCAGACCATTGTTCCAATGGGGCTGGCAAGGCCGAACGAAATTGTTGTAACTGCGGTGACAATTGCGGCCGGTTTTTATCCAGCTGCTTGACCAGCACCTGTTGTTGCGATTGTGCGCTTTGATGAAGTGTGGCGCTGTAAAGCCTGGCATAAGCCGACAAAGGTGCGAGCTCAACAACCTGCTGCAGCTGTTTTAGTGACAACATAAATGAAATTCCGTTTAAACACTGGAAATGACGGGTACAACGTCCAGCTTATGCATTAACCACAAAAGAATAAAGGGAAACACTGCTGCATTTTCATCTTGTTAGCGGTAAATTGATGGCATTTTTGCGATTGACCGCTGCTGCATCTACAATGTCAGCTTATTTACTTATCATTCGAAAGCACCCACAGGATGTGTTGACAGGCAAGTGACCGCCAATAGCTTTATAAATTTGGACTTGCGATGACCTATCCGATGCTTTCAGCCATGGCAAGCGCCATGCTTTTAGTTACCTCTGCCAGTGCCGCTGAAGCACCAGCTAAAACTGCTGATGACGTCAGCACCACCAGCGCTGAAACGTTGGAAGTGATTAAAGTGTATGCGCAAAAACGCCCGCAACCGAAAACTGAAGTCAGTGTGGCTGTGACCAGTATTGCCGGTGATGATATTGCAGCGCGGCGTTTAGACAGCAGCACCGAACTCAGTGGCCTGGCGCCTAACTTTGTTGCTTCTACGGTGTCGGGTGAAGGCACAACCCCTTCTTTTAATATCCGTGGTGTTGGCATGTTTGATTACAACACCTCCACCATTTCCCCTATTTCTATATACAGCGACGATGTGGTCAGCGGCAGTGCGAATTTTTTAAGCAGCAGCCTGTTTGATTTGCAGCAAGTTGACGTACTGCGTGGCCCGCAAGGCACTTTGTTTGGCCGTAATACCACAGGTGGTGCCATTTTATTGATGTCGCGCCAGCCGGAAGATGAATTTGGCGGTTATGCCAGTCTGGATCTTGCAGATCACAGCAGCCGCCAGCTGACAGCTGCAGTGAATGCACCACTTGGCGAACAAACCTCGGCGCGACTTGCACTCAATCATCAGGATTATCAATACAGTATGCAAAACCTGTTTCCTTTGGGGCAGGACGGCGGCATGCGCCACAATAATGTGCGTTTGATAGTACAAAGTGATTTTGACGCTTTTAGCCTGAATCTGAAGTTACATAGTGAAAATGTACAAGGCGCACCCAAACCTATTTATAGCGCCGGTATTCAGCAAGATGCGCTGAGCCATACCCCTTGTGCTCTGTCTGATGTTGGCAGTAGAAACTGTGTGGACGCTTTTGGGTATGCGGTGCCAAGTGATGATTATTGGCAAACGGTCACCGACACCTTTGATAAAACACACGACACTACAAGTTATGGGGGCAGCGTGCGTTTAACGGCGGAGCTGCAACCTGGTTATCAGCTGAAAGCTGTCACTGCACATAAAAGCCTGCAACGTTTCCATTCTTTTGATTCCGACGGCCCCGGTAATTTTATTGAAGGCAGTTTTGATTCCGACAACAGCTTTTTCTCCCAGGAGCTGAGCCTGTCCATTCAGAGTTCTGACAGTTTTTGGATCTCTGGTTTGTTTTATCTGGACGAAAACATTAAACAAAAAAACGATCTGGATTTATTCCGCGAGTTCAGGCCAGTACCTGAACTTGCCGGCGTGCCTGCGCAGTTTTTTTATGATAATCAGTTAGATAATACTTCATGGTCGGCTTACAGCCAGTGGGAAAAAACCTTAAATGCTGACTTTAGTTTGTTGCTGGGTGGACGTTACACCCAAGAGCAAACTGATTATCAGGCGCGCGCTGATTTAGATACTGTGCCGGTGTTTATTCCGTCGTTGTGGGATTTAACAGGCGCAGTGAAAGACAACGAATGGTCGGGAAAACTGGCGCTGTTGCAAAAACTCAGCGCCAACCACAGCCTGTATTACAGCTTTTCGCGTGGTTTTAAAGCCGGTGGTTATAATGCCGGTTACGCCACCAGCGTAGCGCAGGCCGAAGATTCGGCTTATGCACCTGAGCAGCTGAATGCCTGGGAAATAGGTGGCCATTGGCAGTCGGATAAAGCCACTTTCAGTTTTGACTGGGCGGCGTTTTATTACGACTATCGCGACCAGCAGGTTTTTGTGAATCAAACCTCAGGGCCTGCGCCTTATCATGTGCTGAAAAACGCTGGTGATTCAGAGATTTATGGTGTTGAAGTTGAGCTGAACTGGCGTATTGACCCTGCCATGCAGCTGGAGCTGGGTTTAGGCCATTTGCCCAAAGCCAATTTGGGGAAATATCAGACGGAAGCAGTGTTA
>JAYRUI010000209.1:0-5828 GCA_041919175.1 Rheinheimera sp.
AGTATGGAAGAATTCTTCCTGAGAACGGTCTTTTTTCGCAAAAAACTGAATATCATCTATAAGCAAAGCATCAACAGAACGGTAATAACGCTTAAATTCTTCAATGGCGTTATTCTGCAGTGCTTTGACCATATCCTGCACAAAACGCTCGGAATGCATATAAATCACTTTAGCATCCGGTTTTTTGGCCAGAATGCCATTACCCACAGCATGCAATAAGTGAGTTTTACCCAAACCAGTACCGCCATATAAAAACAACGGATTGTAAGCAGTACCAGGATTGTCTGCCACCTGACTGGCAGCAGCGCGTGCCAGCTGGTTTGATTTACCTTCGACAAAGTTGTCAAAGGTATAATTCGCCCGCACATTACTACGCAC
Source organism: Rheinheimera sp. (assembly GCA_041919175.1). GTDB lineage: Bacteria > Pseudomonadota > Gammaproteobacteria > Enterobacterales > Alteromonadaceae > Pararheinheimera. Next base: position 379 of record JAYRUI010000209.1, read on the forward strand.
TATGGTTTTTGGAGCTGGTTCAGGAATTTCCGGTGCGGCCACTGGCGCGGCAGCAGCTGTTTGGCTGCGGCTGACCGGGGCCGGTGCAGCTTTCACAGCTTTTTGGCTGCTACCCACTTCAAAACGCAAGCGCGGGGCATGATCGCCACAATAATCGTGGATCAACTCATTGATACGGTTTAAATATTTATCGCGTACCCAATCCAGCACAAAGCGGTTTGGCGCAAATAATGTGAGAGCATCATGGGAACTATCGGCCTGTAAAGGGCGGATCCACATACTGAATTGCTGCGCAGGCAATTCTGACTGCAGTGCTTCTAGGCAATTTTGCCAGACTGACTGATACACCATATCTCCAACAGCCCCGAATAATTAGTATTTAGCAAGGCAGGCGTTTTTTAGCGAAGGTTGGCATTATGGGCTGATCTTATCCACAACTGCAATATTGACTTTCTTAAAAAAGCCTCATTTGCAGAGCAATATACGTAAGATCATGTTTTACATCAATTTATATCCATTATTCAAATTAATAATACCGGCAGATTGAACAAGACGATTCAGAAATATCAAGCACTTTGCGACCATTTCATGCACATTTTATCCAAGCATTTTGGCTTGCCTGTGGAAAACTCTGACAGATCGGCAATAAATCAAGGATCAGATCGTTATTTAACCAAGGATCGCATTGACAAGCGTGTACTTAGTCCTTAAAATTCGCGCTCTTTTGAAATCGCTGCGTTTTGGTTTTTACTAAAACACAGATAAACCTTAGTAAATATCGACCGGACGGACGAAGTTATGAAAAGAACATTTCAACCTAGCGTGTTAAAACGTGCTCGCGTTCACGGTTTTCGTGCACGTATGGCTACTAAAAATGGCCGTGCAGTATTAGCACGTCGCCGTGCTAAAGGCCGTAAACGCTTAACTGTCGCTTAATTTTTAAGCGCTGCGTGGTCAGCTATACCTTCAGCAGGGAGTTACGTCTGTTAACTCCCCGCGAATTCGACAATGTGTTCCAAAACCCTTTCCGGGTTGCATCTCCCCTGTTTACCATCCTCTGTAAAGCTAATTCTTTAGCCACTCCGCGTATTGGTCTGACGATCGCGAAAAAACGTGTTAAATTAGCCACGCAACGCAACAGAATCAAACGTTGTGCCCGCGACAGCTTTCGTTTACATCAACATGATTTACCTCCGGTAGATTTGGTATTGATGGTGAAAGGTGATATCAGCAACACGGATAATGCAGAGTTACATAAACAACTGGAGCGGTTATGGAGCAAGATCTCCCGCCAATACAACGCTATCCAGCCCAAGCCTTAATTAAGGTTGTTAAAGGCTATCAGCAATGTATCAGCCCTCTGTTCGGTCCAAGTTGTCGTTTTTATCCCAGCTGTTCGCATTATGCGGTAGAAGCCTTAACACGTTTTGGTCCGCTAAAAGGCAGTTGGTTAACAGCCAAACGTCTATTAAAATGCCACCCCTTACACCCGGGTGGTGATGATCCCGTTCCGGAAAAGCCAAAGAGATAAGCTCACACATGGAATCGCAACGCAGTTTTTTAATTATTGCCCTGGCCCTGGTCAGTTTTTTAATGTGGCAACAATGGAATGTCGACTACGGTCCAAAACCTGTAGTACCGGCCGCCACCAGCCAAACAACCACCAGCTCAGCTGATTTACAACTTTCAGCCAGTGGCAGCAACACAACAGCTGCACCTGAAGTAAAAGCAGCACAAGCGCAGTTAGTTGAAGTAAAAACCGATGTGCTGACGGTAAAAATTGACAGCCGCGGTGGTGACATTGTTGCACTGGAGCTGCCTGGTTTTACTGTTTCTCAGGAAAACAAAGCCGCTTATCAACTGATGCGTCAACTACCAGGTTTTGAGTATGTCGCCCAATCAGGTTTATTAGGTGATGGCCCGGACGATAAAAAAGCGCCACGGCAAATTTACCAAAGCGCCCAAAGCAGTTACCAACTGGCCAATGGTCAGACTGAACTGATTGTACCTTTCACCATGACCCACAAAGGTTTAGTCATTGAAAAACGGTTTATTTTTACCGCTGGAAAATATGATGTCCGGGTAGAATATTCTGTGACTAACCAGGGCGATGGCAGCAAGGTTGTACAACCTTATTACCACCTGGCTCAAACCATCGATAATGGTGAAGGCACCAATATGATGATGCCGGTGTACCGGGGTGGCGCTTATTCAACAGCTGAAAAACGCTACGAAAAATTCACCTTTGAAGATATGGCTGATGCCAATCTGAGCCAGAGCACCAAAGGTGGTTGGGTCAGTATGTTGGAGCACTATTTTGTTGCTGCCTGGGTGCCACATGCCGAAGAAACCAATCAACTTTATAGTTTGGTATCGGGTAACCTGGGTGTGATAGGTAGCCAATCTCCGCAAACAAGTATTGCCGTTGGTGAAACCAAAACTTTCACTGCAACTTTTTATGCCGGTCCTAAAGATCAGCAAAACTTAGAAGCTATTGCACCAGGTCTGGATCTGACGGTCGACTACGGCATGTTATGGTTTATTTCAAAACCATTGTTCTGGTTGCTGGAGTTTATCCATGGTCTGGTGGGTAACTGGGGTTTTGCGATTATCGTCATCACCTTGTTAGTGAAAGGTTTATTATTCCCGCTGACTAAAGTTCAGTACGAATCTATGGCCAAGATGCGCAATCTGAAGCCAAAAATTGACGAACTGCAGGCCCGTTATAAAGACGACCGTCAGAAGATGGGCCCAGCTATGATGGAACTGTATCGCAAGGAAAAAGTGAACCCTATGGGTGGCTGTCTGCCGATGCTGATCCAATTGCCAATTTTCCTGGCTTTATATTGGGTATTTGTGGAAAGCGTTGAGTTACGTCAGGCACCATTTATGTTGTGGATCACCGACCTTTCAGTGAAAGATCCATATTATGTATTACCGGTACTGTACGGTATCAGCATGTTTATCATGCAGAAATTAACGCCGATGACGGTAACAGACCCAATGCAGCAGAAGATTATGCTGTGGATGCCAGTGGCATTCTCGGTATTCTTCCTGTGGTTCCCAAGTGGTCTGGTGTTGTACTGGGTGATTAGCAACCTGATTTCACTGGCACAAATGCTGTATATCTACCGCGGTATGGAGAAAAAAGGCCTGTACGTACGAAACGCCTAATCGCCTTTTGACGTAACGCCCAACAATGCCCATTCTTCCAATGGGCATTTTTTTATGACAAAACAGCACAGGCTGCTGCACAGAATTCGAGGTTCAGATGTACGCCACAGATACCATAGCGGCACAAGCTACAGCACCAGGCAGAGCTGGCGTTGGCATTTTGCGGGTGTCAGGCCCGGCAGTGAAGACAGTAGCGCAAGCCATTTTGCATAAATTACCCAAAGCCCGATACGCCGAATATCTGCCCTTCTTTGCCGCCGACGGTTCTGTGCTGGATCAGGGCATTGCCCTGTATTTTCCTGGCCCCAACTCTTTTACCGGTGAAGATGTACTGGAATTACAAGGCCACGGCGGCCCGGTGCTTTTGGATATGTTGCTACGCCAGCTATTGCAGTTGCCGGATGTGCGTATCGCCAGACCCGGCGAATTTTCTGAGCGGGCTTTTTTAAACGACAAACTGGATCTCACTCAGGCCGAAGCTATTGCCGACTTAATAGATGCCAGTTCAGAACAAGCCGCCCGTTCCGCGATGCAGTCCTTACAAGGTGAGTTTTCACGGAAAATCCATGATTTAGTGGAAAAGGTCATTTACCTGCGTATTTATGTCGAAGCGGCCATCGACTTTCCGGACGAAGAAATCGACTTTTTATCCGACGGCAAAGTGTCGGGTGATTTAGCTGACATCATCAGCGATTTAGCAGCTATTCAAAAACAAGCTACTCAAGGCAGCATTTTGCGTGAAGGCATGAAAGTGGTGATTGCAGGCCGCCCTAATGCCGGAAAATCCAGTTTATTAAATGCGCTGGCCGGGCGGGAAGCCGCTATTGTCACCGACATTGCCGGTACCACCCGCGATGTGCTGCGTGAACACATCCATATCGACGGTATGCCGCTGCATATCATCGATACCGCAGGTTTGCGTGAAGCCACCGACAAAGTGGAGCAGATTGGCATAGAGCGCGCCTGGCAAGAGATTGAACAAGCCGACCGTGTGCTGTTTATGGTGGACAGCACCACCACAACAGCCATTAGCCCGGCCGACATCTGGCCTGAATTTATTGAACGTTTGCCCAAAACTCTGGGTGTTACAGTTGTGCGTAATAAAGCCGACCTAACGGGTGAACAAATTGGCGCCAATAACGAAGGTGACACGCCGGTGTTCCATATTTCGGCCAAAACCAATCAGGGCATAGACGCTTTGCGTGAACACCTCAAAGCCTGTATCGGTTTTGAAGCCAGCACTGAAGGCAGTTTTATCGCCCGCCGCCGCCATTTAGATGCGTTGGCACGCGCCATGGAACATCTGGAAATTGGTGAACATCAGCTGCATAACCATCTGGCCGGTGAGCTGCTGGCAGAAGAGTTGCGTTTAACCCAACAACATCTGAATGAAATTACCGGTGAATTTAGCTCAGACGATTTGCTGGGGCGTATTTTTAGCTCGTTCTGTATCGGGAAATAACAGCTGCTACGAACACATAGCTGCACCCCAGCTGTGAAAAACAGCTAAACGCCACTCAAAACAAAGCCAGCATCAAGCTGGCTTTGTTGTTTTAGCGTCCGGCAATCCGCAGCGCAGTTGAACTCCCGATCTTATCGGGCATAAGTTGCTGTGAGGGTCTTTTTCGCCAGCGCTTTGGCATTGAGCGTATAACCTACTACTGCGGCATTCGCGTTGTCCGGAACCGGTAACTTCGCATCCGGTAAAGCCCAAACGGTAAACTGGTAACGGTGCATACCATGGCCTACAGGCGGACAGGCACCACCAAAATCTTTGGTGCCATAGTCATTGCTAAAACTGCGGCTGCCGGCCGGCATTTTACCACCGGCAGAACCGGCGCCTTGCACCAAACCGGTATTTTCTGGCGTTATATCAGCCACTAACCAATGCCACCAGCCAGACCCTGTAGGCGCATCAGGATCATACACTGTTACAGCAATACTTTTGGTGCCGGCCGGTAAGTCTTTCCAGTTCAGTGCCGGCGATTTATTGTCACCGCCACAACCAAAACCAGAAAACTCAAAAGTTTTGGCCATAAAGTGACCTTCTTTAAGATCGGGGCTGCTGACGTCAAGCGCCAACACAGGCAAAGCAGCTAATAAAGATCCTGCGATACAGAGTTGTTTTAACATAACTTTTCCTTCTTTTTAGTGTAGTTAAACTTGTACTTAGCCAACACTATAGAACCCGTCAGACTCAGATGAAAAGCAAAAACCAAACATCACAACTGATAACCCGGACATTCATCAGAATGTCTTGCTATCTGGCACCCTCA
>JAYRUI010000210.1:0-5825 GCA_041919175.1 Rheinheimera sp.
GCGATGACTGCTGTAGCTGTTCCGGCCACCGACACGGCTGCAAATAAGCGTTGGTATGGCGCAAACCCCGGGTTTGCTGCCAACCAGACAACCTTGCGTGCCTGTATCCGGCAATATGTGATAGTGAGCAGGATATGGCACGCAAGGCATAAAGCGAGCGCTCAAGACTTCTGCACAAACCAGCACCGGCAACTACAAAAGTTTGCCCATTCTCGCCTGGAACGCTCGCTATTGAATGCGCACTGCCCAGCAGTTTGCCCATTCTCGCCTGGAACGCTCGCTATTGAATGCGCACTGCCCAGCAGCTTGGTTTGGCGTTTCAGCTTGGTTTGGCGTTTCACTTTGGACCTGTGCTTTGAGAGAAGCGGACATTAACGCCTGAATGAAGCCGAGCCGCCAAGCGGCTTCTGCTTAAATGTATTGTCAGGCACTAACCGCGCTGCGTCCGACCTCTGATCTTTGCCGCTGTAACAGGCGCGACCGCAACAACGAGCAGCACCAAAGGCCATATATTACCGTTGCTGAAAGTGTAAGCCTCGAGCATGGCAGGCCATGACATGCCCTGCCACCGGGCGATGGAAACCTCGAAGATGAGGGTAAGGGCAAGCCAACCAAATCCTATACCCCAAAGTGTTGATACCTTGCGCGTTCCAAGCCAGGACAACGCAACATAAGCGACGAAAAAAATTATCGCAGACAGCAGCGCGCCACTGAGCAGCATGCCCCATGGAGCGCCAAGCCAGGGCAGTAACACCGCAGCCCGAAACATGCCGTTAAGGGTGGCGAGCACCAGAATGCTGGCCCACACCAGCAGCGACTTGAATACAAGTGTGACTGTCACGAGACCTCCGGTAGCTTATGACGCCGCCTGCCTCTATTCTCCTGAGGGTAGAGGTATCGCAAAATGCTACACAAATACCGTTTATTTGAATGTGTTGTTATGTCTACTGACTTGAGGCTGCCAGCCCAACGCCAAAACCAACAAAAACGCCACCACTTATTTTATTAAGAATAGAGTTTTCAGATGATAGTTTTGATCTGGCGAAAGAGGAGAAAACCGCATACATCGTATGAATTATTATCACCAAAATACTAAACGTAGCCGCTAGAAGAAAAAATTGCGGAACATATTCCTTAGACAAGTCAATGAACTGTGGGAATATGGACATAAAGAATATGACTGCTTTTGGATTAAATGCGGAAACTAAAAACCCTTCAACAAAACATTTGATATGGGAAGTTTCTTGCTTTTTAATTGCGGCCTGGTTCGTAACCTTTTTAAGAAACATTTTTACACCTAAATAAATTAAATACGCAGCGCCGGCAATTTTTATTGCGTTAAATGCCAGTGCAGAGGTAGCCAAAACGATTCCTAAACTGGTGGCAGAAACAAATGCAACCAGCAGAATTGCCAGCGCAATGCCAAGCACTCCGGCTAGAGATTTCGAAAGCCCTCGTTGAATAGAGTTAGTTATAGTTAACATAACTGCAGGGCCGGGTAATAAAATCGTCGCTATTGCGACGCCGATATAAACGAAATAATTTTCCATCTGTATTCCTTTTTTATAGGGACGCAAGCTGCGGCTTTAGTAAGCAACCAGCTGCGAAGCTGGCTTGTCCTCTTGTTTTTCTTGGTTTCATGCAACTCTTGCTTAGCGAGACCCCAGCATTTTTCAGCACTTTTGACCAAAGGCCTCATCATTACTTCTGGCAACGAATAGCATTCACCACAACGGATATTGAGTATTTCATCGAATCGCAAATCTCAAAAGACCTTCATTGGAACTTCTAAGTTTCCATTGCAACCCTATTCGTTCTTTTTCTAAATTCGATAAATACTGAAATCACAAAAGCCATGCATCCTGTATGCAAGTTGTCCTGAAAAAACTCGTTACTTACTACTGATTGTTTAATCAGAGTTTTGTAGTGTTTTAGTCTGCCCCTTCTTCAATTGTTATGTTGTTGCAAAGATTGCAGCCAGCCGGAGAACAGATGACGGATACAGTACTGGTGACAGAGTGGGGCTTTTTGCGGTTTTTTTATCGTGATGTGGGTGCTTGCCACGAGCACGGAGCTTACTGGCCGCCGCTGGTTTGGAAAAAACATGATGAAAAAATGGCTGGCGATGGCTACTGTAGCTGCACCGGCCACCGACACGGCTGTAAATAAGCGTTGGTATGGCGCAAACCCGGGGTTTGTACCGTACCGATAACCTTGCGTGCCTCTATCCAGCGATATGTGATAGTTCGCAGGATATGGGACGCAAGGGATAGCCCATGTCATCAAAACTTCTGCACGCCCCACCACAAGCCACTTCCGTTTTCGCCCCTGCCGCGCTCACTTTTGAATGCTCTTTGTGCAGCACCTCTGTTTGGTTTGTTATTTCACTTTGGTGGCTACTTTTGGTGCGGATACCTGCTGTTTTAAGATATTGCACGAACCACCACCGGCAACTACGCCGTTCGCGCCTCCCGCGCTCACTCTTGAATGCTCACCGCGCAGCAGCCGGCGTTGGTTTGGGTTTCATTTCGCTTTGGTGGCTGCGCGGATAAAACCTTATCAACCTACATCATTGATTTAAATTGATTTTCGACAAAGGCAAAAGTCATGACACGACCCCATGTGCTTCAGATTGCTTGCCACATGTTCTGATTAATTTAGTACAGGGATTAATGCTTTAGTATCTAGGCTTTCTAAAGGTATATCAGATGATTTTATTAACATATCCCGGCACTTCTCCGAAAACACTAAAGCGTAACCATTAAATCTCGGTCCTGTACATTCTTTAGGCTCGAGGCGCCCATTATTACACTGTACAGCATTAGAACCCATTTCCCTCAAAGATTTCATCGCATCATGATTCATTAACAAAGATGATTCTCCATAAAAAATTGAAAACAGATCATTTATCAAAGTCTCACTCAGTTTTCCATCCTTTTGACTTAAGGCTAATTTAGACGTTATTTTTACTGCACTAACACACATCTTTAATTGTTCTTCCCAGAATGGCTTTTTGTATTCCTTTTCCATACTCTGCGAAAATTGACCAGCACTAAAATAAAAAGATAGTGCGACACCCATAAAACCTATAAATTTTACTACTGTATCCCAGAACCTATAGTTCTCTTCATTCATTTTTGTTTCCATATTATTTCTCAAATTATAAATAATTAATCATAACGCTGAATTTAGGGCTATCATGTTCAGGTCTTATGTGATTTCAGAGTCAGGTCTTGCGTTTTGCCAATGCCTACACTGATAAAATTTCTGAACTAAAATTCAGCGCTTTTGACACCACAAACAAAGTCAAAAGCAAAACGAAAGAGCCGACCCTATTCCTTCTCCACTACCTATCCGCCTGACTTTGATTGTCGGCTGTTGACTGCTTATGCTTGTTTTTTTGTTCTTCAAACCATCTCCGATCATCTTCTTGCTCTTGCTTTCTGTCTTGAGATGAATATGTGTTTACATGAAGCCGTTTCGAAGATGACCGTGTCATGCTTTCAAACTGCTCTCTCAGCTTTTTGATGTCTCCAGAAATTTTATGAAGAGGATCACCCCCACCGATCTCTGATACGCCATCAAACTCTTTGAAATCAATGATTAACTCATCAGAATATAAGTTTCCTTCAACATCCTCATAAGAGATTGAAATTTTAAAATATGGTGAAAATATATCTTCACTATCAATTTTGTTTTTCACTTCAAAAAAACTAAATAAGAAGCTTGCAAATTTCTGATTAATCCCAAGCGAATGCAGACCTTTCGACATAACATGCAACTTTAAGAACTCATCAACAATCGCGTCTTCACCTGATTTAATTTCGGTATCATTTATATCATGAAATTTAAAACGAACATTCCGAGCTATCCCTTTACCGAGATTACTAACCTCAAGCATCATCAAATTGAATGATATTGGGCTATTAAAAAACTTTACAGATACATTGGGCCTAATACTCTGTACTCGTAGTTCGTTAACTTGCTCGATTTGTGCCTCTCGCAAGTACCATGTTTCTTTAGCAAGAACGAAAGTTAGTACCGCGATTGCTACTGTAGCTAGAGCACTTATCCAAGAAGACAATGAATCCGCAGTTAAAATATTTGCCAACTGAATCTGGCTGCCGGCAACAATTCCAAGAATAAATATTAGAGGCGCGGCTACAATGCCTATGACAGATAAAAGCGGAACTAAACTTCTCTCATCTTTACGTTTGGGCACAATTCTTCCTTAGATTGTTATCAATTTAATCAACTGGACAAACCACGCCTTAGATCGTGGCTCACCCATTCATTTCCGAATATATATCCAAGCTACACAGAAATATGATTTGCGACAAGTGGTTATAACAGGTGCGATTTTTGGCGGGTGTGAAAATGTGCTCAAACCCACACAGCCAGTTAGAAACAAAGAATTTGAAAAAGGATAAATAAAATGCTGCTGGCTAAATAAGCAAAGACCAATCACCAAGCCAGCGCTCTTCCTCCCCGTTTAGCGAGCAGTTGTTTTGGCCGGTTTTGAGGTTTTAAGACGCCAACTGTTTGAGACGGCTGACGTTAGCAGCCGTCGAGTTTTGGCGGCGCCTCAAAAGCGAGTCAAAACAACAGGCTTTCGAGCGATCTCGGGGTCGTTTTTTGCGTCACTTTTTGTCGATACAAAAAGTGACTCGCCTGCGGGGGCGAAACCCCGCTTCCATAGCGCCATCAGCTGCAAGCTGAAAACTCATAAAGTACCATGCAGCTGGCTTCCATTTAACCGCAATCCGGCGCACTGCCTTCGGCAAGTACGAAATTCAAGCCGCCGATCCGGCTTCAACCACCGCCACCCTATCCCGCCCTTGCTGCTTGGCTTGATAAAGCGCCTGATCGGCTCTTTGGAATAAGGCTTTAAAAGCTTCGCCTTGTTGCCACTGGGTCACACCAAAACTGGCAGTGAGCCGACCGGTTTCGGCTAACTTCACATCGCGCAGCTGGCTGGCAATACGTTCGGCAATGCCCTGGCTGAGAGCGAGCGGCGTGTCGGGCAATAACACCACAAATTCGTCGCCGCCGTAGCGCGCCAGTAAGTCGGTTGGCCGCAGGCATTGTTGCACTGTCAGACACAGCTGCAATAAGGCCTCGTCCCCCACCTGATGGCCAAAGGCATCGTTAATTTGTTTAAAGTGGTCCACGTCAAACACCATCAGTGACAGCGGTTGTTGTACCCTTTGTGCTCTGGCAATGGCCATAGTGGCCTGCCGATCCAGCCACTCCCGGTTGGCTACCCGCGTCACTTTGTCAGTAAAGGCCATCAGCCGCAGCTTGTTATTGTCGTCAATTAACCTTGGCAAAGTAATAGCAAACAAAGTGTTCGCCGCTATCACACTAATGGCAAACTGGTACACCATCACAAATTCCAGTAAACCAAACCAATGCACCCAAAAAGCAATTAAAAAGCTGGTCAACGCCAGATTCAGTACATTCAGTTTGGCGTTTTCGGTGCAGGCTAACCACATTTGTGGGATCACCAGAAAAAAGATGGCAAAAGCGCTGTTGGCCGAATCAGCCAAATGCGCCAGCATCATGGCCGAGGTAATTAATAAAAGATTCAGCAGCAGCTTGGCAAACAGCGGTCTGTTCCATTCGATGGGTTGTAAATCCAGCAGCTCTTGCAACCGCAACCTTTCATTCTTTTTAAAAGAGCGCAGCATCACCATAAAAAACGGTGCCAGCGCCAGCACGCCGGCCATATCGCCAATCCAGAACGGCAACCAGGTGGCGGCAACATCGGCCAGCGGCAACATCTGGCACCACACCAGCTGGGTCAGCACCAGGGCAGTTGCCAG
>JAYRUI010000211.1:0-5807 GCA_041919175.1 Rheinheimera sp.
GATGGAAGGCACCATTGGCCTGCAACAACAAGTTATTGCGCTAATGATGCTCAATCAGCAGCCAGAAAAAAGAGCAGAGCATTTAGTATTGCTTGAAGCTGGTACTGCAATGGCTGATGAATCGATGGACAGAATGATTGCGGCACAACTCGTCAGCCAGTCATCAGTGGCGAAGCTAAAACAAATTAAACAAAGTTTTAATCAGGCTAAATCCAACCTGTTAAATGACCCGGCCAATCCCGGACAAATGGCTGCTTTTAACGAAGAAAGTCAGCAGTTGCTGGCATTTTTAAGTAAGTTGGAAGAAGAAGGCGACAGTACCGTTGAAAAACAATTCGCAGTTAAAGAGCAGCTGGAGCGCTGGTCTTACATAGTGAATGGCGCGGGTTTGTTGTTTGGCATCTTCATCTGTATCGCCGTTAGCTGGTTTGCACGCCGGGCCATCCTCCAGCCGCTTGATGAAGTGAATCACAACCTGGCAGAACTCACTCGCGGCGAAGGTGATTTAACTGTGCGTCTTGGCAACAACCATCACAATGAATTCGACCAAATCTCCCAGTCATTTAATACCTTTGTTGGCAATATCCAGCAGTTGATCCGGCAACTACAACACAGCAATCAGGTATTGGCTGACAATAGCCAGACTATCCATGTTGCAATCAATACGGTGGTTGAGGGTGGTGATTTGCAGCTGAGAGAAACCACACAAGTAGCCACCACCATCGATCAAATGACTCAGGTACTCAACGAATTGGCACGGCATGCGGAATCTGCCAGCCTGAACGCCAAAGACTCAGATCAGGCCATTCACAGTGGTGTTGCTGCGGTGGAAGATGCCCGTTTATCAATGCAACAAGTGCATCAAGTGGTAGAACAAGCCAGTGGCCAAATTCAACAAGTGCAGGAGGATAGTCAGGGCATTGTGAAAATGCTGGAAATGATTCGCAGCATCGCCGACCAAACAAATCTACTGGCTTTAAATGCGGCTATCGAAGCGGCGCGAGCTGGTGAATCAGGCCGTGGTTTTGCGGTAGTCGCTGACGAGGTTCGTAATCTGGCATCACGTACCCAAGCATCAACCGTAGAAATAGAACAGAATATCAGTATGTTAAGTGGCGGCCTCAATCGTACTGTGGCATTGATGGCCCAGGTCAGTGCTGAGAGTGACCTGGTCGCAGAAAAAAACCTTCAGGCACTTAAAATGATGCACGCCATGTCAGAGCAAATTAACCTGATGAATCAACTCAACACCCAGGTTGCCAAAGCATCTTCCGAGCAAGACCATGCAATTCACGATGTTTGCAGCAGCATGCAAACCATTAAACAACACGGTAATCATGCACATCAGCAAGGTTTATTGGTGGCTCAGACGTTAAGTCAACTTTTGACGCAAATAACCACAGTGTCACAACAACTGGTTAAATTTAAAACCTGACATGCAATAGCCCTATCAAACCGGAATACGGTTACAACTGCATTTGTGATAATTGCGGCTGCAGCTTTTTCAGCGCTGTCAGGTATTTTTCAAAGCGTTGTGTTTCTGCTGGGTCCAGCTCGCTTTGCCTTAGCACTTTGGCGGCACTGCGGGCATAGCCAATAAACTCTCCGGTGACACCGGCGCTTTTACTCATGGCTTGCAACAGGTTCATTGCGATAACCGGGTTGGTGGGCATGTAGTCAAAGGTTTCACAAAACAGTGACACCGCTCTGCCAAACTGACCTTTTTTGTATGCATCTGTTGCTTCGGTATTAATCAACTTGATTTGCGCTTTCAGCTCCTCTTGTTTGTTTTGCTCCAGCTGCAACATGATGCGTTGGGTTTCGGTGAGGTAATCATCATCCTTCAGGATGGTCCTGAGTTTATCGATACATAACTGGCAAGAATACAGGTCACCAAGTTCAAAGTACGCTTTCGCAGCATCAATGGCGCTATCTACTGATAACCCATCCATTCCGAGTTCGCGGATTTGCTGCATCTGCTCACGCCCCTCCTGAATCGCGCCACGACAACAATGCATTCTGACCCGCAAAATGACAGTTTCGCGTTTGAGATGATCAACGTTAAATCTCTTGTGCAAAGCATCCAACAACTTCCCAACATTTTGCAAAACCACAGCTTTGTCCAGCACATTGGCTTGTTTGGCTTGATCAACCAGAGCCCGTGCCTGATTCAAATAATTATCTGCAGTGTCATCAATCGAATGTCGGGCCGCCTGCACTATTTTCGCATTAATGCGGGCGGCATTTTCAGCATTGCCCAGAATGGCGCACAAATTACTTAAAGTCTTTTGCCGACTTACATTTTTTGGTGAAAGTGTGGTGGCTTTTGACAAGGTTTCAAAGGCGAGCTGATAACGCCCATGTCGCACATAAAGGCGGGATAACCAATCAAGGGCTTCCACTTTTGTTTCGCCAAACTGGGTTAAATCAGCCAGCTCAAGTTCAGTGTCTTCCCAGCGTTCCAGATAAAAACAACTGAGTGCGTGCCCTAATCTTGCCCAGCTATAAGCTTTTTTGAGCAGCACGCTCTGATAAAACACTTCGGCTTTTTCGTATTGTCCCAGCTTTAGCAGCAATTCACCTTTTAAACGCATCGCCTGAACTGCATAATCTGGTTGTGAGCGAATCACTAAGTCACATTCCCGCACCGCTTCGGCATGGTCCTGTTCAAACAAGCGATAAAATACTTTGCGTAGCGCTAACCGATATTGAATGGCTCTGGCGATACGTTCTTCCAACGCATTGGACGTAAAAGGTTTAAGCAGATAGTCGTCGGGTTGCAGCTCAATAACACCATGCACTATCTGGCTTTGACTTTCGGCGCTAATCACAATAAAACAACAAAGCGGTGCTAAGAGTTGCTGTTGCTTTAATGACTCAAACAACTGATAACCGTCTTTGCATTCACCGAGATTAAAATCGCAGAGGATAAAATCAAAAGGTAGCTCCATACATTTTTGTATGGCTTCGGAGGCGTCTTTGGCAACCTGAATAGCCTCAAACCCCATTTGTTGTAACATTCCTTTTACCGTTGCCCTCACCGGGGCACAGTCATCAATGACCAAGACTTTTTTACAACGAAAAAACGATTGGTCCATAAAACTTCAGCTCTCAACTACGCTAAAACGCGTATGTACTGCGATTGAAGACAGATTCGGAGTACCCGGTGGCAAACCATAATGGCAGACATACTGATGAAATTAAAAACAGATTTACAACAAATATAGTACGTCAGTAAAGTTTTCCGGGTTCAGCAACGACAAGTAAGAACACTCAGGCATTTTAAAATCAGCTATTACAGCTTGCTTAAGCATCTTGAAAATCCGGTTTTGTTCAAAGATAGCTCAACACAAAGCATCGACAAAAATGGCGGTGGCAACCCTCTGTAGCCGCCACCTTCTGACAGCTAAAAAACCGCCTGAGAAAGCAGGATTATTTCCAGTATTCAACAATTCTACTGACTTTATCCCCCTGAAATTCAAACACCGCCAGATGGCTTTTCAGCTCGCCCTGATGTTTTTCCTGCCGCTCCACCGCAACCGCATTGTGGCCCGGGATCACAGTCACAATACGGTAACGGGGTTCAGTGTTGTTATACTTCCCCATGGCCTGCAGCCGCAAGGTATTGTTATACAAGGTGTCTTTTTGATAGTCGCCGCCATACACTTCATGTCGGTACACAAAATCGTTGCTATACAAGGCAAAAAGTTTATCCACATCAGCCGGTGTCGAGCCTTTGAGCATCACTTTATTTTGCGCTTCGGTAATTTCTACCACTTTAGCTTTTAGCGCCTCTGGGGCCAGCACCTGAAGCTCGCTGGCAGGTACTGCCGCAGATAAAAAACAAAGAGCAGCAACCAGGCATAATTTATACATAGAACCTCCTTATTGATGTGAGTAAGTGATTAAAAACCAAAGGGAATCAATTAAGACAACGGCTGGGATAACAGGCAGTGAATTTGGGATAAAAAGTAGCCAACTCAGCAACAGCAGTTCGCCCCCATAAAACCGGTATTAGCCTAAGCTGAGTTAGCTCAGGCTTGCCGGAACAGGAAACGCTATTACACGGCCTGGTTTATTGCCTTAGTTGCAACCTCTTCTGAAAAGCTAAATACCAGCGTTAACCATATCTCTGATTTTTAATGCTTTTTCGAAGTGATCTAACTGATGGGTTTCAATCCACCAGCTGGCCGCTTCCATCAGCAGCTCAGGCTGATCATTGGTATTTTTAAAAAACGCATAAAACGACAACCCGACCCCATCTCCTTTTTGCATGATTTTACGTTCACACACTTCAACAATATGTTTTCTAAGCTCTTTTCGCAAAATCGATAGTCCTTGTTCAAGGTTGTCTCTCACCATAGGTTGCACTTTGGCAGCCCGGCTCAGCAAATCACAGTTTTTCTCAATGCTGCAGAAACTCAGTACGCAATAAGCCAAAACATTTCAAATCATGAAACTTGTTTTTCCAATAACCTGCCCCCCGCCTGAGCCCTTCTTCCTGAAAACCCAATCGACGTAATAAAGCTTCCGAAGCCTGATTGCCAGGGATGGTATCAGCCTGCACTCTATGCAAAACACCACAGTGTAATGCGCCTGAAAATCCGGCCTTAAGCGCGGCATAAACGGCTTCAGCTGCATAACCCTGATGCCAGAATTCGGGCAGCAAGTCATAACCAAGCACAGCATTATGCATTTTGCTGCTCCACGCATTAAAGCCGCAGGTGCCTATCAATTGGCCCGTTGTTTTTAACCTGATGGCCCAGCGGATCCCTTGCAACTCTTGATAGCGTGTATTGAAAAAACCAATTAAATGAGAAGCTTGAGCAGGCTCAACAAACACATCTAAATCATAAAACGCCACCACAGCCGGGTTGGAAAACAAATTAAATACCGCAGCAGTGTCATCCGCATCAAGCTCTGTCAGCAGCAGCCGCTCAGTTTCCAGTGACGGAAATATCATCACAATTCCTTTTTTAACTTGCGGCCAGCGCCACTAAACCAACACCAGTTTTACAGCAAAAGCGCTAAACAGCAGGCCCAGCAATAAATTGCCCGCCTGCGCCGCCAGGGGCTGATGGCGGAAATAACCGGCGATATGATGGCCAGCGTAAATTAACACCGTTAAATAACATAAACTGACCAGCTCTAATACCAGCGCTAATACCAGATAAGGCAACCAGGCCGGGCTAAAACTGTAATCAATAAACTGAATAAAAAACGACAGGTAAAACAAAATCGCCTTAGGATTGGTCAGACTGAGCAGCAGTGATTTGCGAAAAACAGAGCCCGCAAAGCCAGCGCTTTTTAACACAGCGCTTTTTAACACAGCGTTGTTTAATCCAGGGTTGTTTAATCCAGGGTTGTTTAATCCGGGGCTTTTGAGTTCAGCGCTTGCTGGCACATCAGCCATTGTTTTTGCGTCTGTTATTGCTGCATCCGACACTTTGGTGCCATTTTTCCGACGCAGACTTAACAACATCTGCACACCCAAAAACAATAAATAAGCCGCGCCCAGATAACGCACCCAACGAAACAACTCAGGAGAAGCCAGCAGCAAAGACGCCACCCCCAGATAAGACAGTAAAATCAGCACAGCATCGCCAATCAGCACAGCCGCAATGGCCTGCCATGCCACTTGAGGCCCCTGACTGATACTGGTTTTTAACACAAACAGGCTATTGGGGCCGGGCATTAAAATAATCACAATAACGCCAGAGAGAAAAGTCCAGAACTGAATAACACCAAAGGCTTCCATTGTGATCCTACAGTGTGTGAGAGCCAGCCGGCCAATTGTCAGGCCGCTG
>JAYRUI010000212.1:0-5805 GCA_041919175.1 Rheinheimera sp.
CGGTAACAGCCTTGGATCCATTGGTTTTGGAATAATGTATTCTTTGCCAAACTCCAGGCTTTTCACCTGGGACGCCACTAATACAGCTTCCGGCACCGGCTCTTTGGCAATGCTACGAATAGCCTGCACCGCTGCCACTTTCATTTCGTCGTTGATCACACTGGCACGCACGTCCAAAGCACCACGGAAAATAAAGGGGAAACACAACACGTTGTTCACCTGATTTGGATAATCCGAACGGCCTGTTGCCATAATTAAGTCTGAACGCACCGCGTGCGCCAGCTCAGGTTTAATTTCCGGATCCGGGTTAGAGCAGGCAAAAATGACCGGTTTATCCGCCATTAACTTCAGTGCTTCAGGTGGCAATACATCAGGGCCTGACACACCGACAAATACGTCAGCACCATCCAGTGCATCTTCCAGCGTTCGTTTGTCGGTGTTATTGGCAAATAAGGTTTTGTATTTGTTTAAATCTTCACGGCGGGTGTGGATCACACCTTTAGTATCGAGCATATAAATGTATTCGCGTTTGGCACCACATTTAATCAGCAGCTCCATACAGGCAATAGCAGCAGCACCTGCGCCCATACAAACGATGGTGACTTTACGGATATCTTTGCCCTGAATTTCCAAAGCGTTCAGAAGGCCAGCCGCTGTGACTATAGCGGTGCCGTGTTGATCGTCATGAAACACCGGAATATTGCAGCGTTTAATCAGCTCTTTTTCAATTTCAAAACATTCAGGCGACTTAATGTCTTCAAGGTTAATACCACCAAAGGTGTCAGCGATATTGGCAACGGTATTAATAAACTCTTCAGTCGTGCGGTGTGTCACTTCAATATCAATGGAATCAAGATTCGCAAAGCGTTTGAATAACAACGCTTTACCTTCCATCACCGGTTTGGAAGCCATAGGGCCTAAATTGCCTAAACCTAAAATAGCGGTACCGTTGGTAATCACCGCCACCAGATTGCCTTTGGCGGTGTATTTGTAAACGTCGTCCGGATTGGCGGCAATTTCCCGCACCGGCTCGGCCACACCAGGGCTATACGCCAGCGCCAAATCTTTTACCGTTTCGGCCGGTTTACTAATCTCAATACTGATTTTGCCTGGCTTGGGCTGCGCATGATACCGCAGTGCTTGTTCTCTGAAATCTGACATGGTAAGAGGTCCTGACGCTTAGCCCTTTGGGCATTTAGTTGTATTTGCCAATCTTTGCCATTTTTGCGAAGGTGCTGCGCAAAAGGCCGCTCATTCTAATAAGCAGACCCGCTGAATCAAATCATTAACTTTCTGATCGTACCACTGGTGTAGGAACAGCTGCACTTTCAGACAATTTACACACCAGATACCGGCTAAAAACCAAGCCCCGATACCCGCCCTTTGTGCTGCACATAATTTGTGCAAATTTCAGCGTCTTTGGGTTTATAACAAGTTTTTCTGCCGAAACCAAGTGTAATCTCAGCTGGAGGTATGACCAGTAACAGCGGCAATTATTAACCATGCAATATAGATGCATAAACGGCCAGATGGATAATGCAAGCTTATTGATATTTATGCAGGAAGAGTTGAGTTGCGGAAATTAATAGCATTAATAATCAGATAGTTAAACTACATGCGGACTCGTCAACATTTTGCATACTGCGGCTATGATTATGCAGGATTTTTTTTATTAAAAATTTTATAAAAAATATTGTCGCAGATACAAGAGAACTTCAGGCATCAAGCTGCAGCATGCTTTAGCTCAAACAATAATTCAGGAAAATGCCGGATTTCAGCCAACAAAAAAGGCACCGGAGTGCCTTTTTGCTGTTTTACAACGGGAAGCCGGATTATTTGGCGCCCAGTACCGCAAAACGTTTTTTGAAGCGGTCAACACGACCACCTACGTCCAGAACTTTTTGCTTACCAGTGTAGAACGGGTGGCAAGCTGAGCAAACGTCCAAGTGGATGTCTTTGCACAGAGCTGAACTTGTTTTGAATGCATTACCGCAAGTACAGGTTGCAGTGATTTCTTTGTATTCCGGGTGGATACCTGGTTTCATGGCTTACCTCGTTGGGCCGTATCGCAATCTGATCAGTCTTGCTGTCAAACACCATACGTATTTCAGTTAAATTAGGGCGCGTAGCTTAATAGATCAGCAGGCCTTATTCAACAAAAAAAACCTCCGGCAGAAAAAAAGCTCAGCACCAGTGACCACATCAGAAATAGCCCTGTTCAGCGTGCATGCCGCTTTGTACACTGCACTTTGTTTGTCCGCGGAATTTAACTGTGCTGATTGTTCGTGTTGCCCTACCGGTGCCGCTGCGCCAACATTTTGATTATCAATTAGAAACTGACGATCCTACCCTGGTGAAAGTTGGAGCAAGGGTATTGGTGCCTTTTGGCAAACGCCAGTTGGTAGGTATTGTCTGGCAAATTAATCCGATTGATAGTTTTAACGACAGCCAGTTAAAAACGGTCAGCGCGTTGTTGGACCCAAGTCCTGTGCTTGGGCCTAAACTCAGGGACTTACTCAGTTTTGCCAGCGATTATTACCATCATCCGCTGGGTGATGTGCTGACCAGTGCCCTACCGGCCTTGCTGCGGGAAGGCCGTTTACTGGACGATGAAAAACACAAAATCGTCAAGCTCACTGAAACAGGTAAAAAGCTCAGCGAACAGGATTTTCGCCGCTCTGCCAAGCAGCTGGCGCTGTGGCAGGCGTTGCAGACAAAAGATCTTTCTGAAGCTGAGTTACTGCAAGATCACAGCAGAACCACACTGAATCAGCTGCTGGAAAAAAACATCGCTGAGCTCGTCAGCCAACCATTTTCACCTTTTGTTTATCAGAGCGAAAAACAAAAAGCGCTGCCACTGAACCCGGCACAAGCGCTGGCCGTCACCGCTGTGGTGCAGGCGCTTGGCAGTTTCAGCCGTTTTTTGCTGGAAGGTGTGACAGGCTCGGGCAAAACCGAAGTGTATTTACAGGCAATAGCGCCGGTGCTGGCCAAAGGCCAACAGGTGCTGGTGCTGGTGCCGGAAATTGGTTTAACGCCACAAACGCTGGCGCGGTTTGAAAAACGTTTTGCCGTGCCGATGCAAACCTGGCATTCCAATATGACCGACAGCGAAAGGTTACGCGCCTGGCAGCGCAGTCAGAGTGGCGATGCCGCTATTACCATCGGCACCCGCTCGGCGTTGTTTTTGCCATTTCGAAATCTGGGGTTATTGATCATTGATGAAGAACATGATCAGTCGCTGAAACAACAGGATGGCTTTCGTTATCATGCCCGCGACTTAGCGGTGAAACGCGCCAGTATCGAGCAGTGCCCTATTCTGCTGGGCTCCGCCACCCCCAGCCTGGAATCTTTATATAACGTGCAGCAGAAAAAATTCAGCCATCTGCAATTACCGGAACGTGCCACCAGTCAGTTAGTGCCACAGATAGAACTGATTGATTTAAAACAACAAGTACTCAAACACGGTTTGGCCGACGGCACTCTGGCGCAAATGCGCCAGCATCTGAGCCGTGGCCGTCAGGTGATGTTATTTTTAAACCGCCGTGGTTTTGCGCCGGCGCTGATTTGCCACGAATGTGGCTGGCTCACCGAATGCCTGCATTGCAGCGCTTTTACCACTTATCATAAACAAAGCCGCCAGCTGGTCTGTCACCACTGCGCCGCCACCAGGCCGGTGCCGCATCAGTGTGGTGCTTGTGGCAGTACGCAGCTGGCGCCTGTGGGTCAGGGCACTGAACAACTGGAAGAGCAGCTGGGCAAACTGATACCGGATTTTCCGATTACCCGGCTGGATCGCGACAGCACCAGACGCAAAGGCAGTCTGGAAGCACATCTGGCCACTATCCACAGCGGTGCTCCGCAGCTGATTATCGGCACTCAGATGTTAGCCAAAGGCCATCATTTTCCGGCTGTCACTTTAGTGGTGATAGTGGATGTGGATGGTGCTTTGTATAGCAGTGATTTTCGCGCTGCCGAGCAGTTGTCGCAGCTGCTGACCCAGGTGTCCGGTCGTGCCGGCCGTGGTGACATGCCTGGCAAAGTGTTGTTGCAAACCCATTATCCGGGTCATCCGCTGCTACAGGATGTAATTCAGAATGGCTACAGCGCTTTTGCCCGCAGTGCTTTAAAAGAGCGGCAACAAACCCAGCTGCCGCCTTATCAGTTTATGGCAATGTTTCGTGCTGAAGGCCTCGACAGCGCCATTTGCCAGTTGTGGTTGTCGGAACTGCAGCAAATTTGTGCCGGGCAAATGCAATCGGCAACAGGCAGCAGAGTGCAGTGGCTGGGGCCTATCAAAGCACCGCTGGAACGTAAAGCCGGTAAATATCGTTGGCAATTACAGTTATTTAGTCCGGACCGCAAAGCTTTGCATCAGCTTTTGGAGATATTACTTGGACATATTCAAAAGTCGGCGCTCAGTCGTAAACTCAAATGGCAACTGGATGTGGACCCGCTGGATTTAAGTTAAATGCAGCAGGTGAAACAGCAAGCGCCGCTGTGCAGGAAAACAGCAACAGCGGCCACTGACCCACTTCAGTCGTTTCTTTTTTGTCGAACTTCAGTAGAATGCCCCATAGCCTGTAAAAAAGTGTGAAGCAGTTTCCTGTTATGCCCCAGCAAGATTATGTCAAAGCCGCAAGGCCAGCCCCAAGAACGCGGAAAAAAGCCAATGCGCCTAAACCGCTGCCAAAATTACTTATTGCAGCTGTAGTGTTATTGCTGATTATTTTTGGTTATTTTCTCTGGCACATCTCACACCGCCCGGGCGCTGAACAATTGGCGGCTGAAGCTGCTGCCGCTGTGCCGGAAAAAGTGGATGAAGTCAAAGACGAATTGCCCGCTAAACCTTCCAAAGAGCCGTACACCTATATTGAAGAGCTTGAAACCAAAGAAGTTCAGGTTAAAGCGGATGAACTGGCTTTAAAAAAACCAGCCACTATGTATTGTGGTGCTTTTAAAACGCTGGACGCCGCACAACAAACCAAAGCCAAAATTGCTTTTGCCGGTTTAACCGCTTCGATTAAAGAATCGTCCGGCAAATACCGGGTGGTGATAGGCCCTTATGCCAGCCGCCGTCAGGCACAAAACGATAAAAACCTGTTAAAACGGCAGAAAATCGCCGACTGCTGGATCCCACTCTAACCGCAAGCTGAGAACTGCAATCACCAGCCTGAGTGCACTGCTGCACTTAGGCCATTTTCTCCCCAGTCACTCCCCACCTGCATTACCTC
The DNA here is from genome assembly GCA_041919175.1 of Rheinheimera sp. Taxonomy (GTDB): domain Bacteria; phylum Pseudomonadota; class Gammaproteobacteria; order Enterobacterales; family Alteromonadaceae; genus Pararheinheimera. Next base: position 5,235 of record JAYRUI010000212.1, read on the forward strand.
CAATGGGATTGTGTAGTTGCAGCTTGAAAACACACCCAAATGCCCTTATTTCCTGAAACAGTGCCCGCTTTCAGGCTGAACACAGCCATTTAAGAAGAGATGTTATGACCACAATAGTTTCTGTACGCCGTAACGGCCAGGTTGCCTTAGGGGGTGACGGCCAGGTGACGCTTGGTAATACCGTAATGAAAGGCAATGCCCGCAAAGTGCGGCGTTTATACCATGGCAAAGTGCTGGCTGGTTTTGCCGGTGGCACTGCTGACGCTTTTACCTTATTTGAACGTTTTGAAGCCAAGCTGGAAATGCACCAGGGTCATTTAATGCGCGCTGCGGTGGAACTCGCCAAAGACTGGCGCACCGACCGCATGCTGAGAAAACTCGAAGCTTTATTGGCGGTGGCCGATGCCAACTGCTCGCTGATCATTACCGGTAACGGTGATGTCATTCAGCCGGAGCAAGACTTAATTGCCATTGGCAGTGGCGGCCCTTTTGCTCAGGCTGCCGCCAAAGCGCTGCTGGACAACACCGAACTCAGCCCACGCGACATTGTCGAAAAAAGCCTGACTATTGC
>JAYRUI010000213.1:0-5779 GCA_041919175.1 Rheinheimera sp.
TAACAGTGCTATAGGCCAAATCAGCCAGGCAACCCAACAAAATGCCGCCGCCAGCGAAGAATTGTCATCGACCTCTGAAGAGCTGACCACCCAGGCCATGCAGCTGCAACAGATGATGGAGTTTTTCACATTGCAGCATGTCGGCGGTCGCCAGACCACAAATACCCGATCTGCGGCAAAACAACACAAAAGTAGCCACATGATCAATAGCCGCCCTGCTAAACGCAATAACGAATCGGCCGATGACTTTGAATACGAAAAGTTCTGAGTTAAGGCGCAGCCCACAGCAAAACCATGAACTCAGTGATGCTGAGTTTTATGGTTTGCGTGATTGGCTTTATAGCCAGACCGGTATTCACCTGGGTGACATTAAAAAAAGCATGGTCAGCGGTCGGTTACAAAAACGGTTGCATGCGCTGAAACTGCCCACTTATACGGTTTATCTGAAGCTACTGAAAGATCAGCAGCAACATACCGAAAGACAATTGGCGCTTAATTTATTAACCACCAACGAAACTTATTTTTTCCGTGAAGACAAACACTTTGTGTTTTTAAAAGACTATCTGATGAAGGCCAAAGCCAGACAGAATATTCAGATCTGGAGTGCAGCGTCCTCATCAGGAGAAGAAGCGTACAGCATAGCGATGCTGTTAGCTGACGTTTTGGGGCTGCAACAAAGCTGGCAAATTTTTGGCACTGATATCAACAGTGATGTGCTGAAAAAAGCACAAAAAGCAATTTATCCAATCACAGACACACAAAAAATTCCGCAACCGTATTTACAACGTTTTTGTCAAAAAGGTATTGGTAAAGACCTGGGATGGTTTCGGATCCAGCCCGAACTTAGGCAAAGAGTCAGTTTTGAGCTGGTAAATTTGTTTAAACTGCCGCCTGGCTTGCCAAAGTTTGATGTGATTTTTTTACGCAACGTATTGATTTACTTTGAACTTGAAGACAAAAAAATCATCGTGAAAAATATGCTCCGCCAGCTAAAACCGGGGGGCATTTTACTGGTTGGTCATTCCGAAAGTATCCACGGTTACGACGATGCTTTAGTGCAATTACAGGCCAGTTGTTATCGCTACCAGCCAGGCCATTTATTGACTGACAGTATTGAGGCAGTGTCAGGATGAGCAAAATACCACGCCGCATTAAAGTTCTGATTGTCGATGATTCGGCGCTGGTGCGTCAGGTGCTTGGCCAGATGCTCGATGGGCTCAACGATATCGAAGTGATAGGTGCAGCACCGGATCCTATTTTTGCCATGGCTAAAATGAACAAAGATTGGCCGGATGTCATCACATTGGATGTGGAAATGCCACGTATGGATGGCATTACCTTTTTAAAACAAATTATGAGCACCAGGCCAACTCCGGTACTCATTTGTTCGTCGTTAACTGAAAAAGGCGCAGCCACCACAGTGCAGGCGTTACAGGCAGGCGCCGCCGGCATTTTTACTAAACCTCAGCTTGGCGTGAAAGATTTTCTGCAGGCCAGTAAACAACAGTTTGCGGATGCCATTCGCGAAGCCGCAAAGGCTAATCCGAAAAATTTACATGCATTGCCATCAGTCTCGCCAAGAATGGCTTTACCGGTGGCGCAGGACAACAACATTGCCATGGCAAAAACCACGGAGCGGGTCATTGCCATTGGCACTTCCACCGGCGGTACACTGGCGCTGGAATTTGTGTTGTCACAGCTGAGCAAAGTTTGTGAGGGCATTGTAATAGTGCAACATATGCCGGAAAAATTTACCGCTGCCTTTGCTCAAAGGCTCAACAGTATTTGCGGTATTGAAGTACGGGAAGCAAAACAAGGAGATCGCATCCGCCCTGGTCTGGCCTTAATAGCGCCTGGCGGGCAGCACTTAAGCATCACCCGTAACGGTGCTTATTATCAAGCGGTGGTCAAACCCGGCCCTGCAGTGAACCGTCACTGCCCTTCAGTGGATGTGTTATTCCGCTCTGTTGCCAAAGTGGCAGGTAGCAACGCTATTGGCATCATTATGACCGGCATGGGAGATGATGGCGCCAGAGGTTTACTGGAAATGCAGCAGGCAGGCGCAACCACTTATGCCCAGGATGAAGCCAGTTGTGTGGTATTTGGCATGCCAAAAGAAGCAATTAAAAGAGGGGCTGCGGATCATATAGTACCGCTGGATCAGGTCCCTTCCATTATCATGAAATACAGTATGTAGTTGAGGAAAAGGATGAATAGCTTCTCAGTACTTGTCGTTGAAGATAGCGTGAGCCAAAGGGAATATATGCGCCAGCTATGTATAGCGGCCGGCGTTTCCGATATTTCTGAAGCACAGAATGGCCATATTGCGCTTGAGATGCTGCAACAACGTGAAAAACAGTTCGACCTTATTCTTTGCGATCTGGAAATGCCTGATATGGATGGCATTGAACTATTACATCAACTTTCCAATATCGACGTACGCTCAGCCATTGCCATTGTCAGCGGCCGTGAAGCCAATTTAATTGCCTCTGTTGAGCTGATGGCCAAAGCCGACGGTTTAAATGTGATAGGCAGTCTGGCCAAACCGGTGTTGTTAGATAGCTTGCAGCAGTTATTACACAACTCTGTGCTGCCCTGTAAAAAAAAGGCGACCCAGCGTCGGCAGCATGACCCCATTTCTTTTGAACAGTTACAACAGGCCCTGCAGCAACGCCAGTTTATTTTGCATTATCAACCCAAAATGGATCTGCGTACCGGCGAGCTCGCCGGGGTTGAAGCGCTGGTCAGGTTACAACATCCTACAAGAGGTCTGGTGTATCCGAATGATTTTATTCAAAGTTGTGAAAAGTATAATTTAATCAATGCGTTAAGTTATGAAGTTCTGGTGATGGCAATAGCGCAGCTGGAACGTTGGCAACAACAGGGCTTTTCCAGCAAAATTTCGGTGAACCTGTCTGCGACTTCATTTGATAACAAAGCCTTTTTGCAGCAAATCACCCAGTTGCTGGCACAATCCGGTATTAATCCATCCAGTCTGATTTTTGAAGTGACTGAAACCGCGGTGATCCGCAATATGGGCGAAGCTTTGGCTTTTTTAAGCCGGCTGCGTTTATCCGGTTTTGGTTTGTCAATTGACGATTACGGTACTGGTTATTCGTCGGTAAAACAGCTGTCCCAAATTCCTTTTACCGAACTGAAAATTGACCGGAGCCTGATAGATGGCATTGCCAATAAACCCCATTTGCAGGTTATTTTTGAAAGCACGCTACTGATGTGCGACAAACTCGACATTAATCTGGTGGCGGAAGGTGTGGAAAATGCCGCTGACTGGCATTATCTGCAAAAAGCAAATTGTCTGATGGCCCAGGGATATTATCTGGCAAAACCAATGTCCGATCAGGATTTTATTCTTTGGGTTACTCAGGGTTGTAAAGCGGCTGGCGAACCCGTCTGATGTGATAATAACCGGCATAAAGCTCAGTCAGCCAAACCATCCAGTGCAACATATTTTAACCAGACTTGCCCGCTCCAGATATCAAACATTAAGTGACGATAACCAATACCACCGGTATGTTCAGCTGCCAGAGGCAACTGATGATCGGTCAGCAATTGCCGCGCCGCTGCCACATTTTGGGCGCCAATTTGCTGATGAGCGGACATCGCCGCTTTTGGCATAGCGCCGCCGCCAAATAACTTAAACTCAAATTCTTTGTTATTGAGCCCTAGCTTACGGATTTCGCTGAGCATCAATTCAAAACCGCTGTTGGCATAACGGCCGGAGCTGACTGTGCCGAAACTGCCGGTACCGGATCTGTGGGAGCTAGTGCAACCTTGTGAATCGGGCAATAAAAAATGGCTCAGCCCGCCTACATGATACTTCGGATGCCAGCAACTGACGGAAACACATGAACCTAACAGGGTGCTGATACGGACATTGTCTCTGGCAAAATACATTTCTCCCGGCCGCAGGAAAATTTCAATACAACCTTGCGGTGTTTTAGGTTTAGCCATAAAACACCTTATCTGTCATTGCCTGATAACACATCTGCTGCCACAACTTTATTGCAGAGATCAACATAAAGGACTGACAATCCTGGCGACGGCCTGCAACAGTTGTGGTGGTGAAAAAGGTTTCACCACCCAGGCTTTAGCGCCCAATAACTGGGCTTGTAACCTCGGACCATCGGCCGATTCACGGGTTAATAGCATAATTGGAGTAAAACGATAGGTACTGAGCTGCTTAACCTGTTTGACTAAACCAAGGCCATCCAGCTGTGGCATATATACATCGGTAATAATCAGGTCAATTTTGCGGCCATCCAGCAGTTCCAGCGCCTTTTTGCCATCTTCGGCTTCCAGCACCTGATAACCCGCTTCAGTCAGCACCTGGCTTGCAATCAGCCGCAAGGCTTTGGAGTCATCGACTAACAATACAGTTTTTGCCGGCATTGCCACCTCCATGCTGCGGCCATCAACAGATAAACCCGTTGTTATGGCCGCTTGGTCATTTCAGTGTAGAGCTAAAAATCAACCTTGCCGTCACGAATGTGTTGTTCACCCCGTTGTTTGGCAAGTTCAATTTGTTTTTGCCGTTCGGTAAAAGAGGCTTTTTGCTCTTCGGTAATTTTGTCATGGCAATGTGGGCAACTTAACCCTTTGATATAAAGCGGTGACAACATTTCGGTTTGCGACAATGGCATACGGCAGGCGTAACATTGGTCGTAACTGCCCTGCTCCAGGCCATGTTTCACGGCAACCCGTTGATCAAACACAAAACATTCACCCTGCCACAAACTTTCCGGCTGTGGCACTTCTTCGAGATATTTCAGAATACCGCCGTCCAGGTGATACACCTCGTCAAAACCCTGTTCTTTTAAAAATGCCGTTGATTTTTCACAGCGGATACCGCCGGTGCAAAACATTGCCACTTTTTTATGTTTGGTTTTATCCAGATTTTCCGCTGCCCACTGTGGGAACTCGCGAAAACTGGTGGTGTTTGGATTGACGGCGTTTTTAAAAGTACCAATAGCCACTTCGTAGTCATTACGGGTGTCGATGACGATGGTATCAGGATCGCTGATAAGCTGGTTCCAGGCCTCGCCTTTGACATAAGTACCGACTATATGCGCAGGGTTAATACCCTCAACACCCATAGTGACAATTTCTTTTTTCAGCTTCACTTTGGTGCGGTAAAAAGCCGGTTCATCGGCAAAAGATTCTTTGTAAGACATGCCTTCAAAACGACCATCGGCATGCAAAAATGCGTATACAGCATCAATGCCTTCACGGCTGCCACAAATAGTGCCGTTAATGCCTTCTTCGGCCAGCAACAAGGTGCCTTTGACTTTATTTAGCACCAGATGCTGATAAAGTTTATCGCGCAAAGCAACATAATCCGGCAGGTTCACAAATTTATATAAAGCAGCTACAACGTACATCTTTTATCCTTTTTGCTAAGTCCGGATCGCAAATCCGGCGCAAGAAAACCGGCGCGCATTATAGGCGATAAGCAAGCAAGGGTAAATCGGTGAAAACAACGATGTCTAAAGGTCAGATACTAATGCAATTTTATATGTGGCAGCGGCGCAACCTGCAGTTCAAGCTGCAACTGGCCATTGGTGATCATTAATTGTTCTTGTTCCCGCCAGACAGAAAGCTGCATATGCCCTGACAACATCTTACAAAATTCATCCAGCTGCTCAGTGCTGAGTGTTGATAAAGACACATTAGGAAAACCACGCACCAGCGCTTTGGCTTTGACTACATCTGTCGGATCGGTGACCAACAGCACCTGATCGGCCTGATGACTGGCACGTTG
>JAYRUI010000214.1:0-5756 GCA_041919175.1 Rheinheimera sp.
TTGAAGACTGGAGCCATTGGCTGCCATGCGACAGCGCCATTGCGGTGCAAACCAAAACAGTGGCAGAGCCCGTGCCTTATACCAGAGCCATTGCGCATGAGTCTGGCTGGCAATGGCGTATTCCACTGCAAAGCCGCGTGGGTAATGGTTTGGTGTTTTGCAGCAAGTTTTTATCCGACGAAGACGCCAAACAGTTGTTGCTGAGCAATATTGAAGGCGAACGGCTGGTCGAACCCAGAGTGATTAAGTTCCGCACCGGCACCCGCCGTGTGCACTGGAACAAAAACTGTGTGGCCATTGGCCTTTCCAGTGGTTTTTTAGAACCGCTGGAATCCACCAGTATTCATTTAATTCAGCGCAGCATTATCCGGCTGATGCAGATGTTCCCGTCAAACGGCATTTTAAGCGCGGATGTGGCGGAGTTTAACAACCAAACCCGCATTGAAATGAACAATATCCGCGACTTTATTATTTTGCATTACAAGGCAACAGAACGTGATGACAGCAACTTCTGGCGTTATTGCCGTGATATGGCAGTGCCGGAGTCGCTGGAGCACCGCATGGCGTTGTTCCGTCAGTCCGGCAAAGTGTATAAATTTGCCCAGGAGCTGTTTGGTGAAAGCAGCTGGATCCAGGTGATGTTAGGCCAGGGTTTAACACCAGCCCAACATCATCCTATTGTTGATTTAATGCCGGACGGCGAGCTGGCGGATTTTCTGTTGACGATCCGGAGTCAGGTGCAAAAGACCGTGATGAACTACCCAAAACATATTGATTTTATTAACCATTATTGCAAAGCAAATATAGGCTGAGGTGATAATGCAAACAAGCTTTGGGCAACAGACAAGCACAGCAGCAGCAGCCAGACCGGCAGCTGTTGAGCCGCCGCTTGCTGAACGACCACTTGTTGAATCTCCACTTGCTGAACTACCGCTTGCTGAACCAGAAGTACGGATCAATACCAGGCTCAAACCCGAACTGGTGCTGCTTGGACACCAGCAAACGCCGCTGATTGTGGTTGATGATCTGGTGGAAAATCTGCCACAACTGTTGGCGTATGCTGCGGTGCAGAATTTTCAGCAAGACCAGGATTCTTATTACCCAGGTGTGCGCGCTTTGTTGCCCCGAACTTATGTAAAGGCGGTGCTGGATGCGCTGTATCCGTTGTTGTATCAGCAGTATCAGTTGTCTGCCAATTTGCGGTTAACGCCAAAAGATATTTATTTTTCGCTGATAAATCAAAAGCCTGAAACCTTGTTGCCGTTACAGCGTTTGCCGCATTTTGACACGCCATCGAACTATTATTTTGCGCTGCTGCATTATCTGGCGCCTGAGCCGCACGGTGGCACGGGTTTTTTCCGCCATCTGCCAACAGGCTACGAACGGATCCATGCCGCTAATCAGCAGCATTATTTTGACAGCGCTCAGCAATATCTGCAGCAACAGGGCATGCCGGCAGCGGCTTATTGTGACGGCACTGACGGCCATTATCAGTTGTATCAGGCGGTGCCTTACCGGCAAAACCGGCTGGTGATTTATCCCGGTAATTTGCTGCACTCCAGTTTGGTAAAACCTGAATTTGATATCAGCAGTGATGTCAGCAGCGGCAGACTGACCGCCAATATTTTTATTGAATTTGTACCTCGCCCAGCGCAGTTCGCTGCAAAGTAAACAAAACGAACGATTTTATACAGGCACCAGATGCTTGCAGGCCGGTTGAACGCAGCGAACAGCGACAATCCGGACTGACAAAAAAAGCCTGCACGATGTAAGCGCTCACAAGGTGCTGAACAACAGAAACAGCTGCCAGATGCAGCCAAAAAAACAGTGAAAAATGATGAAAAATATCCAATTACCGAAAGATTCCAGACTGTGCCAAAAAGATTTTATGTTTGGTGTTGCCACCGCTTCTTTTCAGATTGAAGGCAGTGCCGATAGTCGTTTGCCTTGTATCTGGGACACCTTTTGCGCAACCCCCGGTAAAATCCGCGATGGCTCAGATGGCCTGGTGGCTTGTGACCACGTCAAACTCTGGCGTGACGATGTCAAACTCATTCAATCGCTTGGCGTGGATGCATACCGTTTATCTATTTCCTGGCCGCGGGTAATGTTTGCTGATGGCAGCTTAAATCCGGCTGGGGTGGATTTTTACATCCAGCTGCTGGATGAGCTCAAGGCGCTGAATATAAAAGCTTTTGTTACGCTTTATCACTGGGATTTACCACAACATCTGGAAGACAAAGGCGGTTGGTTAAATCGCGACACGGCCTATTTATTTGCCGACTATGCCGACAAAATCAGCAAAGCGCTGGGCGACAGAGTTTATAGCTATGCCACTTTAAATGAGCCGTTTTGCAGCTCTTATTTAGGGTACGAAGCCGGTATTCATGCGCCCGGTAAACAACAAAAAGCCTGGGGGCGGCAGGCGGCGCACCATTTGTTATTGGCGCATGGCCTGGCACTGAAGGTGTTAAAGAAAAACAGCCCCAAGAGCATGAATGGTCTGGTACTGAACTTCACCCCTTGTTATGCCCAGACGGAAGATCCGGCGGATGTAGCAGCGGCGCAGCTGGCTGATGACTATTTTAACCAGTGGTATATCAAACCTGTGCTGGATGGCGCTTATCCAAAAAGTTTTGCGTTGCTCAGTGACGCCGATAAACCGGTGATCCATGAAGGCGACTTTGCCATTATCAGCGAACCGCTGGATTTTTTAGGGGTGAATTTTTACACCCGCACTGTGTATCAGGCTTGTGCCGAAAACGGCTTTGCGCCTGTGGATATGGTGGATGCGCCTAAAACCGATATTGGCTGGGAAATTTACCCGCAGGCCTTTACCGATTTACTGGTAAGTTTGCATCAGCAATATCGCCTGCCGCCTGTGTATATCACTGAAAATGGCGCCGCCATGGACGACAAACTGCAAAATGGCGTGGTTGTTGACGAAGATCGGCTTGGTTATTATCAGGCGCATTTACTGGCGCTGGACAGTGCCATACGGCAGGGCGTGAGGGTAGACGGTTATTTTGCCTGGAGCCTGATGGACAACTTTGAGTGGGCGGAAGGATATTTAAAACGTTTTGGTATTGTTTATGTCGACTACCAGAGCCAGCAGCGCACTATTAAACAAAGTGGTTTGGCTTATCGCGATTTTATCCAAAGCCGTCAGGCCAGATAAACTGCAGCAATAAACCACAACAATAAGCCGCGATAATAAAATAACTATAAAAAACAACAAAAACAGACAGGGGAAGGCAGATGGTTAGCGTCAGGGAAAAAATAGCCTACGGGCTTGGCGACACCGCCAGCAATATAGTGTTTCAGACAGTGATGCTGTTTCTCACTTTTTTTTATACCGACATTTTTGGTATTTCACCGGCTTTTGTCGGCACTATGTTTTTGGCAGTCAGGGTGATTGACGCTATTACCGACCCTTTAATGGGCGCTTTTGCCGACCGCACCCAAAGTAAACATGGCAAATTCCGGCCTTATTTATTGTGGTTTGCTTTGCCTTTTGGCCTCATTAGCGTGCTGGCGTTTACCACACCGGATTTTTCCGAAACCGGCAAAATGTGGTACGCCTTTTTCACTTACACCCTGCTGATGCTGGTGTATACCGCCATTAATATTCCTTATTGTGCTTTGGGTGGTGTTTTAACCGCAGATCCGGCCGAGCGTGTCTCTATTCAGAGTTACCGGTTTGTCTTTGCCATGCTGGGCGGTGTGTTGGTGTCGGCTTGTACCTTGCCGCTGGTGGATTATTTTGGTCAGGGTGACAAAGCCAAAGGCTATCAGCTGACCATTCTGGCGATGAGTGTGATGGGTGTGTTGATGTTTCTGGCCTGTTTTTACGGCACCAAAGAACGTATTCAGCCACAGGCCGAACAAGGTTCTGTCGGCGCCGGTTTTAAAGCTTTATGGCAGAACGATCAATGGCGGGTGCTCTCGGTTGCTGCGTTGTTTTTATTGTCAGGCTCGGTGCTGCGCAACACTTTGGCCATTTATTATGTGAAATATTATCTGGAGCTGCCGGACAGCATCAGCCTGTTTATCACCCTTGGCATGATTGGCAGTATTGCCGGTTGTATCGTCGCACAGCCGCTTGCCAAAAGGTTCTGCAAAGTAAAACTGTATATCGGCATTCAACTCACTGCAGCCGCGCTTTGTGTGGCCAGTTATTTTGTGGTGGCTGAGCAAACCATGCTGGCGTTTGCACTCTTTATTCTGTGGAACTTCTTTTTTAACGCCGGCACGCCACTGCTCTGGGCGAAAATGGCCGACACTGTGGATTATGGCCAGTGGAAAACCGGCATCCGCACCACAGGCATGGTGTATTCGTCGATTATCTTTTTTATCAAACTGGGTTTAGCAATTGGCGGTGCCGCTGCCGGCTGGTTGCTGGCTGGTTATGGTTATCAGGCCGACCAAAGCCAAAGCGAAACCGCACGCCAGGGCATTTTGTTGTCTTTTAGTATTTATCCGGCGCTTGGCTCTTTGCTGGTGGCTATTGTGATGCGCTGGTATATTCTGACCGACAAAAAAATTGCACAAATCAGTATGGAATTAAAAAGAGCTGCCGGTTAAAAGCTGGTAAGCTAACTGGCATCTCTAACCTAAGCACATGTGAATAAAGGACTTATGGCTACAATTTACGACGTGTCGTTATTGGCGGGTGTATCGCTGGCAACAGTGTCGCGGGTGATGAACAACAACACCAACGTCAGCGAAAAAACCAGGCAAAAAGTGCTGGATGCGATGAGCGAGCTGGGTTACAGGCCCAATACTTTTGCCCAGTCGCTGGCGTCGAACTGCTCTAACAGTGTTGGCGTGCTGGTATCGCAGCTGGACGGCCCTTATTACGGCCCGATGATGGCGGAAATTGAAGCTTCGCTGCGCAGTAAAAACAAACATGTGATTATTGCTGTTGGACACAGCAATGCGGCGCAGGAAATGGACAGTGTTGAGTTTCTGCAAGACCGCGGTTGTGACGCGCTTATTCTCGACGTAGAAGCGGTGTCGGATGAATATTTAATTAAACTCAGCCAGGGTGATAAGCCGATAGTGCTGATCAACCGTTATATTGAACAAATCAGCGACCGCTGCATTTACCTCGACAACGAACTGGGCGGTTATTTAGCCTGTCGTCATCTGTTACAGCTTGGCCATAAAAACATTGCGTATATTTCCGGCCCGGCTAACAAGCACGATGCATTAGAGCGGCTGGATGGCCATAAAAGAGCTTTGGCTGAATTTGGTCAGAGCTTCGACCCCCGTCTTTGTGTAGAAGGCGACTATAAAGAAGATGGCGGAGTTGCCGGCATGGAAAAGCTACTGGCAACAGGCCTGCCGTTTAGTGCCGTGGTTTGCGCCAACGACCAGATGGTTTCAGGTGCTATTTCAGTTTGTTTAGACCGTGGCCTGAAAGTACCAGGCGACTTATCTTTTGTCGGTTACGACAATATTCCTTTTGCCCGTTATATCTCCCCCAAACTCACCACTGTGAATAACCCAATTCATGAAATGGGCAAAATGGCCGCGTTATGGCTGTTGAAAAACCTGTACAAAGACGACAGCGTGGATGTGAATAATGTGTTTGTGCCAGAGCTGGTGGTGAGGGAGTCGGCAGCGGCTTTTAAAGGCTAAATGTTTTAGCCCTTGCCTTTGCTCCCACACCTGCGGCTGATGGACTTGCGCGCTTTAACAAGCTAAGTGTTTGTTTTATATGATGCCCTGCGGCATGGCGCGTATGCGGGGTC
>JAYRUI010000215.1:0-5743 GCA_041919175.1 Rheinheimera sp.
TCACTGCCACAGTGCGGCCGTGAGTGCGGGGTTCAAATTCAATATTAAAACGACTTTGTTGTGTCAGGCTCTCGCTTTTCCACCACCACCAGCCAGTTTCTTCATATTCACTAACCCAACCTGATAACCAGCTTTTGTCACTGTTTTTAGTCAGCTCAATATTTTGTTCAGTAAAAAACTGCGCCATATTGCTGGTTAAAAACGGCATTAAATCGCCGGTAAATTCATTGCGCTCAAAAAACACCCGCACTTCTTTGTCGTCTTCTTCAACACGGGCATTGGTAGAAACCGCCAGCACTTGCATTGGCGCGCGCAGCTCCATGTTTTCACCACGGGCTCCGGCGGCAACTTTGGCAGGAATGTCATATTGCGCCGGCGTTTTTGGCGCTTTTAAACCAGCAGGAACGGCCAATTCTTTGACAGAAGGTTTCGTTTCGGCTTGAGTGGTTTCGGGTGCAGTCCATAATGAACAGCCAGATAACAACAGGGTGGCAAATACAGTGCCGGGGATCCAATAATGCACCTAAAAACTCCTAAAGATTAATTTTGGCTTGTTGTAGCGCTTGTTCGATTACACCCTGATGATTTGGTTCCAGCAGAGTAAGAGGTAAACGGGCAAAATCAGACACAATCAAACCCATACGTTTGAGCGCCCATTTGGTTGGAATAGGATTACTTTCAATAAACAAATCACGATGCAGCGCTTGCAGACCGGCATCAACCGCATCAGCCTGAGCAACATCACCCTTGCGGGCAGCCGCTATCATAGCGGTCATACCGGCGGGCGCCACATTAGTGGTGACCGAAATCACGCCATGGCCACCTTGTAAAATAAAATCTTTGGCGCTGGCGTCATCACCGCTCAGTAAATCAAACTCAGCGCTGCAACTTGCTTTCAGTTGGGCCAGACGCTCCATTGAGCCTGTCGCTTCTTTAATACCAACGATATTGTTGACCAAACTAAGCTCAGCGACAGTCGCTGCCTGCAAATCAACACCGGTGCGGCCAGGCACGTTATACAGCAGCACAGGTTTAGCGGTGGCAGCAGCCACAGCTTTAAAGTGCGCCAGCATGCCTTTTTGGGTTGGTTTGTTGTAATAAGGCGTGACCGTTAAAAAACCGTCAATCGCAAAGGCATTTAGTGCTTCGGTTTTAGCAACTGCTTCCGCGGTGGAATTTGAACCATTGCCAGCCAGAACTTGGCAGCGCCCTGCCACCTGATCAATCACAAACTGTAATACTTCCAGTTGCTCTGCAAAAGAAATAGTGGCCGCTTCACCCGTTGTGCCCATGATCACCAGACCATCGGTGCCATTTTGCAGCTGGTAGTCCACCAGCTTACGCAAGCTGGCATAATCCACCTGACCTGTTTCGGTCATTGGGGTAATAAGGGCGACGTAACTTCCTCTGAACATGGCTACTGCTCCGTAATTTTCAGGCTGCCTATGGTAATGACGCTGCCATACAAACACAAGCAACAGCTGAGCCTGCTGATGAATTTTCGCCGAACTATGCTAAACTCGGCGCCCCTTTTCCGTTTAAGGTCGCTTGTAAAGATGGCTCAACAACTGGTGGTGACTGCAATAGGCACCGACCGTACCGGTATCGTCAGTCAATTATCCCGGCTGGTCAGTGACTGCAACTGTAATATCGTCGACAGCAGAATGGCGATTTTCGGCAATGAATTTACTTTTATTATGTTGTTGTCGGGTGACGCGGCTGCCATCAGCAAAATTGAATATTTATTACCAAGTTCGGGTGTTGAACTTGATCTGCTCACCATGACCAAACGTACATCTGCGCACAAGCCGCAGCCATTGTCTGCACCTTATCTGCTGTCCTACACGGGACCTGATAAAGTCGGCACTTTGGGCGCTATTTCCAGTTTATTGGCGGATCATCAGGTGTACATTGGCGCCTTGCGCTCTGAAACGCATCAGCTGGATGGTGTACCGCATACCCATACCCAGATGACAGTGCAGCTGCCTGAAAGTATCGAAGCGGCAACAATACGTGCGCTGGTGCTGGATAAACTGAAATTAATGTCATTAAACGGCAGTTTTGAGCAACAAAGTTAACGGCAAAAGCCAGGGCAACGGGCCCTGAACTTCACTCAAACCAAACCGGCCCTAACGAAGTTTTGCGCCGGTTTTTTTATCAAAGGAATCAAGATGAATATGCTGACTGCAGGTCAAAAAGCACCCGAATTTTCACTGTTGGACCAAAACGGTCACACTGTTGAACTCAGTGGTTTATTAAAGTCCGGCGCTGTGCTGCTGTATTTTTATCCAAAAGCCATGACTCCGGGCTGCACAGTACAAGCCTGTAATTTAAGGGATCGTCAGGCCGAATTTAGCCAAAAAGGTGTGCAGGTGCTTGGTATCAGTACAGATCCGGTAAAAAGTCTGGCCAAATTTACTGAGCGTGATGCGCTGAATTTCACATTGTTATCAGACCCGGATCATCAGACTGCCGCAGCTTTTGGTGTATGGGGCGAAAAAAAGTTTATGGGTAAAGTCTACGATGGTATTCATCGTGTTAGTTTTTTAATTGGTCAGGACGGCATAATTCAACAGGTTTATCAGGGCTTTAAAACCAGCAACCATCATGAAGTGGTGCTAAAGTCTCTGCCATAAAGTTGTTATTGCCACTTTGTGATTCAGGAGCTTCAACCTATGAAACTGTATTATGCACCGGCAGCCAGCTCACTTGCCCCTCATATTGCGCTGTTGGAAGCAGGGTTAAAGTTTAGTCTGGTTAAAGTGGATTTAAAAACCAAGCTGCTCAGCGATGGTACTGATTTTAAACAAATAAACCCTTTAGGTTATGTGCCAGCTTTGCAACTGAAAAACGGTGAGGTTTTAACTGAATGTACAGCTATTTTGCAATATATTGCCGATCAGTCGCCGGCCCGCAATCTGGCGCCGGTCAATGGCAGTTTCGCCCGTTATAAGTTGCAAAGTCTGCTGAATTTTATCGCCACTGAACTGCATAAAAACTTCTCACCTTTGTTCGATCCAACTTCAGTGGACGCAGCTAAACAAAATGCAATCCATAAGTTGCAACAACGTTTTAGCACCATTGAGGCCATGCTGGGTAAAGCGGCTTATCTGAGTGGCGAGCAGTTTACTCTGGCCGATATTTATCTGTTTAACGTATGCCTTTGGGCACGTTTGGTGAAGTTCGATTTAACCCCTTACCCAAGTTTACAAACTTATCTGGAACAGATTGCCCAAAGGCCTGCGGTGAAACAAGCACTGCAGGAAGAAGGCCTGTTGCGCCATGGAGAATAAAAAAGTGAAAAAATTCCACCTGCTGCCACTTGCTATGTTGTTCACGACAGTTGCTGTTGCCGCCGAGCCGGCTTTTTTAGCCACTGAACAGCACAAGCTAAAAATTGACACTGTGGCCACTGGCCTGTCGCATCCATGGGGTTTAGCCTTTTTACCGGATGGCCGTTTGCTGGTGACAGAGCGCGACGGCACCTTACGTTATGTTGATAACGGCAAACTCAGTGAGCCTGTTGGCGGCTTGCCAAAAATTGCGGTCGGTGGTCAGGGTGGTTTACTGGATGTGATGCTGGATAAAGATTTTGCCAGCAATCAAATCATCTATTTAAGTTTTTCAGAGCCAGGCAAAGATGACAGCAACAGCACTGCAGTGCTCAGTGCCAAACTGTCGGGCAATATGCTGACCGACAGCAAAGTGCTGTTTAGCCAACAGCCTAAATTTAACAGTAAATATCATTTTGGCGGCCGTCTGGCGCAGCAGGCTGATGGAGCTATTTTTGTGACTTTAGGTGACAGAGGCAGCCGCCGGGAAGATGTTCAACCGCTGTCGACCCATATTGGCAAAGTTGTACGGGTGATGCCGGATGGCAGGCCTGCCGCCAACAACCCTTTTATCGCCGATAAAACCGCCAAAGCCGAAGTCTGGTCCAACGGCCACCGCAATATTCAGGGCGCAACCCTGGATGCCCAAGGCCGTTTGTGGACACACGAACATGGTCCTCAGGGCGGCGATGAAATTAATATCACTGTGGCTGGTAAAAACTACGGCTGGCCACTCATTACCTATGGCGAAGAATATGGCGGCGGTGTGATTGGCAAAACCCAGGCACAAGGGCTGGAACAGCCACTGCATTATTGGGTGCCTTCGATTGCACCAAGCGGCATGACTTTTTACCGGCAGGCAGGTGTAGATCAACCCATGTTTGCCAAATGGCAACATAACTTATTGGTGGGGTCGTTAAAATTTGGTCAGTTGGTACGGCTGGAAATCAAAGACGACAAAGTGGTGCATGAAGAGCGCATTCGTATTGGCAGCCGGGTGCGGGATGTTGAAGTAGCGCCGGATGGCAGTGTGTATCTGCTGACAGACGAAGACAACGGCGCAATTTTACGGCTGACGCCGGCGCAATAATTGTTGTTTTGGAATGCCGGTGCCAGCACCGGCTTATTTTTTGACTGCCGGATATAGCTGATGCGTTCTCCCCTCCCGACTTCCCTGCGTGTTTTTTGTACTCTGTTGCCCTTTGTGCAAGTGTCGGCGATAGCGGCTGAGTTCACTGCAGCTGAAAGTGCGTTCGCAAAGCCAAAGGCTGCGAGCAACATCACAACGCTGAAAAGCGCTGCCAACTCCCCGTCCAAAACCGCCGACGCCAATGCTCTTGACGACAAAACTCTTGGCGACAACGCTGGTGACGACAACAAGCTGGAACGACTGGTGGTGAGCCTGGCACAACAGCCAAGGCCCTGGTTAAGTTCAGCAGGTGCAATCAGTAGCAAACAACTGGCGCAAAACCCACAACTTGATATTGCAGCGCTTTTGCGCGGCATGCCGGGTTTGCAGGCGGATCAGCGTGCCAATTTTGCGCAGGACAGCCGTATTAGCATCCGGGGTTTTGGCAGTCGCAGCAGCTTTGGGGTTCGTGGTATTGAAGTGCTTTTTGACGATATTCCATGGTCAACCAGCGATGGCCAAAGCCAACCCGCCAGCATTCCTTTTGAGCAGCTGGCCAGTGCCGAAGTGTTACGGGGGCCTTTTGCCGCCTTGTACGGGAATGCCGCCGGTGGTGTGCTAACGATGTACAGTCAGACGCCCCGCGATGGTGTCAGCGTGCAGCATCAACAAAGCAGCGATTACCAGCAGCACAGCCTGCTGCTGGGCGATGGCCAGACTGAACTTTATCTGAAAAAACTTGATCATCAGGGCTACCGGCCACACAACAGCGCGCTGAAAAGACAAGCGGCGCTTCGCAGCAGCACAGAGGTTGATGAGGTGCGTTTAAGCTGGCGTTACGACTGGAGTGACGACCCACTGCTGCAAGACCCTTCTGGCTTAACCCAAACCGAATTTTTGCAAAACCCACAGCAAACAGCGGCTGTCGCCACTTTATTTAACAGCCACAAAAGCAGTGCCCAGCGCCAGCTGAGCCTGACGCTGAGCCCACTTGAAAACGATTGGCAGTTATCTGCCTGGCAGGGCGAGAGGGATATCACACAATTTCTGGCGCTGCGGGGCGATGCCATCAGTGCGGCCGGTGGTGTGGTGGCGCTGAACCGGCATTTTCGTGGCATCAAAGCGAAGCAGCAATTGCAATGGGGCAACTGGCAACATCAGTGGTCAGCACAGCTGGAACAAAACACCGATCAGCGCCGTGGTTATGTCAATCTGCTCGGCACAGCCGGCGACTTGCGTCGTGACGAAAGCGGCAAAGTCAGCAGCAAAGAACTGGCCCTTC
>JAYRUI010000216.1:0-1807 GCA_041919175.1 Rheinheimera sp.
TTGACGAAGCCATTAACACAGTTTCAGCACAAGACATTCTGAACAAATGTGTCGATGCAACCAACGGTTTATCTGCCCAGTTCTGTGATTTGATCAAAAGGGATCCAGTCAGCCATGAGCTGAAGCTGATCACTTCAACTTCACAAAACGTGGCTGCGCAAACTGCTGAAGGTGTTGATTTTGAAGCAGGTTACGATCTGGACTTACTGGGCGGCCGCTTAAAAACCAAATTAGTCGGCACTTACCTGGGTTCACGTAAAACCTTCTCGTTCCAGAACAACCCGTCACAGTTTGAACAACGTGCAGGTTACGAAGGTGAAGCCGAGTGGCAGGAAAATCTGTCGTTAAGCTACAGCTATGATGCCTGGACCGCCAGCTGGAAAACCCGCCATATCAATGGTGTGAGCTTATACACTGAACAGGAACTGGCGAAAAACCCGGATCCACGTGATTTGATGAGCTATGGCAGCTATGTGTTAACCGATATCAGCCTTGGCTACCAGTTTGCCAACGGCGTGAACTGGTCTGTTGGTATCGACAACCTGTTTGACCGTGGTTTACCTGGCGTCAGCACTGGCACCAGCACCGAAGGCGCCAGCTACGACAACGTAGGCCAGTTCTTCTACACCACGGTGTCTTACAAAATGTAAAACTCCGGCTTTGGCCACTACAGGTTAAATAATCAGGCCCCGCCATCAAAAGCGGGGCTTTTTTATAGCGGAAAAGCCAATTCAGATGTTTGTGTCTTTTAAACGGCCAACTAAAACTCTGTCAGACTGTGGTTCTGCTGCAATCTGGCGTAAAACCACTTTTTTGCTATGCAGTATTTTTATCTATCTCAGATCTGAACGTTGTAAGCGGAAGTCTAACTATCCAGCATGCTGAACGCCTGATGCATGAGCAAAGGATTATATTTTTAGCTATTAATATCAATAAGATAAAATATACCCATAAAAATAAACCATCAACTAAATGGCTTTTCACAGCCCAAAAACCGCCTATTTGCCCCTTATGCCATTTCAAATAAAGAACGGCTAAAAATCCAGACATCCGGTTATAACCAAATCATCTGAACAAGAGCATTTCAGTCATGTTTTATGTTTTTCGCTGCTGGTTAAATGCGCACATTCGCTCAACAGCGCACAGTAATACCGGAGTCAACAAATGAGCCAAGCACAACAATTGCAGTTACCAGTTCTGGATTTAAACCAGCTCAATGGCAACACTGAGCAGCGACAGCAGTTTTTTGCCAAGCTTCGTGCCGCTGCACGTGATGTTGGCTTTTTTTATCTGGTTGGCCATGGCATCAGTGAAAACCGCCAGCAGCAGATTTTACAGTTAGCGCGCGACTTTTTTGCGTTACCCGCTGCCGCTAAACAACAAATTCAGATGATCCATTCGCCGCATTTTCGGGGTTACACCGGTGTTGCCGGTGAACTGACGCTGGGCCAGCCGGATCAGCGTGAACAGTTTGACATTATGCGCGAAGATATCGCCAGCGGCCTGCCGACACCCAAAGAGCCATGGCGCCGGTTAATAGGGCCAAACCAATGGCCAGCCGCTATGCCAGAACTGAAAACCGAATTATTAAGCTGGCAACAGCAGTTATCTGATTTGACCGAAACTTTACTCAGCGCTTTTATGCAGGCGTTAGAGCTCCCTGCCGATGCGCTGCAAAACACCATCCAAGCAGGCCCTTATCAGCATATGAAACTGATCCGCTACCCAGGCCAAAGTGCAAACGACAGCAAACAAGGTGTTGGTGCCCATAAAGATCCTGGTTATCTGACGTTGGTCCTGCAGGGTG
>JAYRUI010000216.1:1817-5743 GCA_041919175.1 Rheinheimera sp.
CCTGGAAGTACTCACCGACGATGGCTGGGTGAGCGCCGAACCTTTGGCCGGTGCTTTTGTGGTGAATATTGGTGAACTGCTGGAACTGGCGTCCAATGGTTATCTGAAAGCAACCTTACACCGTGTGGTCAGCCCCAAAGCTGGTATAGAGCGGTTTTCCTGTGCCTTTTTTATGGCGGCGCAGCTGGACGCGACAGTGCCTCTATTACAGTTGCCACAACATCTGGCTCGGGAAGCCAAAGGTCCGGCTTCAGATCCACTGAACCCACTGTTTTATCAGGTGGGGGAAAACGTGTTAAAAGGCCGTTTACGCTCACACAAAGATGTGGCCGCCAGCCATTATGCTGATTTAGCCGACCTGGCAGTGGCCAGCTAACCGCTGGTTTATCAACAAACTGGCTGTGATTCAAGCCACAGCACGCCATAACGCTGAGCGTCCGGAAGGCTCTGTTTTTCCGGCGCAAAGCGCTACTCTTTTCTAATATTGTTTAGCTCTGGCGCTGCCTGCAGCGCTTTATTTACAGGTATTGTGATGAAATTTCGTACTTTAGCCATTCATGCCGGTCAAGCACCGGATGCCAGCACAGGCGCTTTAAACACGCCGGTGTATCTGACCAGCACTTTTAGTTATGGCACTGCCGCTGAAGGCGAGGCCCGTTTTGCCGGGCAAAATCCGGGTTATATCTATAGCCGGATGGGTAATCCAACTTCAACGGCACTGGAGCAAAAGCTGGCGGCAATGGAAGGTGCTGACGAAGCAGTGGTGCTGGCCAGCGGTATGGCGGCCATCAGCAGCATTGTCTATGCCTTAACTCAGCAGGGTGACGAAGTGGCTTTTATCGACCCGGTATACGGTGGCACTGACGCTTTTTTACGGAATACCCTGGTGCGCGCCGGTGTGACTGTTAAAAGCTACAGCAGTGACGATGATTTTGTTGCTAATCACAACCCAAACACCCGGCTGGTGCTGTGGGAGCCTATTACCAACCCAACGTTAAAAGTGATCGACAGCCGCAAAATAGTAGCTGTAGCACGGCAGATTGGTGCCATCACCGTTTGTGACAATACCTTTTTAACGCCTTATTTATTCCAGCCACTTTCCATTGGTGTGAATGTGGTGATGCATAGCGGCACTAAATACCTCTGTGGCCATGGCGACATTATTGCCGGTGTGGTGGCAGGCAATGGCCCGCTTATTCAGCGGATCCGCACTATAGCGCTGAAACACATTGGCGCCCCTATGGGCCCTCAAGAAGCGTATTTATTGCAACGTGGCGTTAAAACCCTGCCACTGCGGATGGACGCGCATTTAACTGCAGCCCAGAAAGTGGCCGAGTTTTTGGCAAGCCACCCCAAAGTCGAAAAAGTGTTTTTCCCTGGTTTATCCTCACACCCGGGTCATCAGGTGATTAAAGAAACCGCCGCCGGTTTTGGTGGCATGGTGGCGCTGGAATTGGCCGGTGGTTTTGCAGCTTGCGCTCAGTTCCTGGATAACCTGACGTTATTTGCCCAGGCCGTGAGTTTAGGCGATTTAGAAAGTCTGGCTTGTCATCCGGCATCCACCACACACGCAGCCATGACAGCAGCAGACCGCGCCAAAGCAGGCGTGACTGACAAACTGGTGCGTTTAAGTGTGGGTGTGGAAGATGCCGATGATTTAATTGCTGATTTAGCACGGGCATTGGAATTTATCTAAGCTGCAAGTCACTCATCTGATTTGCAAATCCGTTACAAGCTGACAATACTAGCCGGGCATTGTGAAGTGCAGCCAATATCCACTGCACTTCACACCTTACAACCATAACAATGCCCGGAACCTCAGATGAAACCTCAATTTAAACTAACTTTACTGGCAACTCTGATTGCCGGTGGCTTTTTGCTGAGCGCCTGCCAGCCAGCCGCCGAAAAACCAACAGAACCTCAGGCCGCAGCAGTGAGCGCGCCAACAGCTGAAGAAGCCACTGCTTTTGTAAAAAAAGCGTCCGATGAAATGGCAACTTTATTGCTGGAAGTGAACCGTGCTGACTGGATAGCCAGCAACTTTATTACCGAAGATACCGAAGCCCTTTCCGCAGCCTCTGGCCAGAAAATGACCGAAACTGTGGTGCGGCTGGCCAATGAAGCCGCCCGTTTTAATCAAACCACAGTAGACGCCGACACCAGACGTCAACTGGATAAACTAAAACTGGCGCTGACGCTCGCGGCGCCACAAGACAAAGCCAAAACCGCAGAGCTGGCCGAATTAGTGGCCAAACTAAATGCCATGTACGGCAAAGGCAAATATTGTAAAGCCGAAGGCCAGTGCATGGACTTAGGTGAAATGTCGTCGGTGATGGCAAGTTCACGCGACTACAACGAACAGCTGGAAATGTGGAAAGGCTGGCATGACACCGCAGCGCCAATGCGGCCTTTGTATCAGCGTCAGGTAGAACTTGCCAACGAAGGTGCCCGTGAGCTGGGTTATGCCGACACCGGCGCTATGTGGCGTTCTAAATACGATATGGATGCCAATGCCTTTGCCACTGAACTGGATAAACAGTGGAGCGCGGTTAAACCTTTATACGAAGCGCTGCACTGCCATGTAAGAGCGAAATTGTCAGAAAAATACGGCGCCGACAAAGTGCCGCTGGATAAACCTATTCCGGCGCATTTGCTTGGCAATATGTGGGCGCAGGGCTGGGGCAATATTTACGATTTAGTGGCACCGGAAAATTCAGATCCGGGTTATGACGTGACTAAGCTACTGGCAGATAAAGGCTACGACGAATTAAAAATGGTGAAGGGCGCTGAAGGCTTTTTTACCTCCTTAGGTTTTGCGCCGCTGCCAGAAACATTCTGGAGCCGCTCTTTGTTTGTCAAACCTCGTGACAGAGACGTGGTTTGCCACGCATCAGCCTGGGATTTATACAGCAAAGACGACTTACGCATTAAAATGTGTATCCAGAAAACCGGTGAAGAATTTGCGGTCATTCACCACGAACTGGGGCATAACTTCTACCAGCGCGCCTATAAAAATCAGCCAGTGTTTTATCAGGACAGCGCCAACGATGGTTTCCATGAAGCCATTGGCGACACCATCGCTTTATCGGTAACGCCTAAATACCTGCAACAAATTGGGTTACTGGAGCAAGTGCCGGACGAATCGAAAGACATTGGTTTATTAATGAAAATGGCGTTGGAAAAAGTGGCGTTCCTGCCTTTTGGCTTATTGGTTGACCAATGGCGCTGGCAGGTATTTTCCGGCCAGGTGACACCAGAACAATACAACCAGGCCTGGTGGCAGCTACGGGAAAAATATCAGGGTGTAGCGGCACCTGTCGCCCGCACAGAAACCGACTTTGATGCCGGCGCTAAATACCATGTACCAGGCAACACACCTTATACCCGGTATTTCCTGGCGCATATTCTGCAGTTCCAGTTCCACAAAGCTTTGTGTGAAATTGCCAAAGACAATGGCCCTATTCACCGCTGTTCAATTTACAACAGCAAAGAAGCCGGCGCTGCGCTGAACAGCATGCTGGAAATGGGTGCCAGCCAACCATGGCAAAATGCTTTGCAGAAAATCACCGGCAAACCGGAAATGGATTCATCGGCCATTCTGGATTATTTTGCGCCGCTAAAAGCGTATCTGGATGAACAAAACAAAGGCCGCACCTGCGGCTGGTAAGTTGATTTTCCATATAAGTTAATGTTTTAAAATGCAAAAACGCCGCTATTAAGCGGCGTTTTTATTTGCTGGCAATAAGATTCAAGCCTGTGATGCTCAGACCCCCCTGACGACAATCAGCGCAATTTACGCCGCATTTGCCGGTATCTGTTGCCGGTGCCCAGCCATAAAAAACAAAACAGCTGTGCCAGCGTGACACCCACCACATCGGCAAAAGCGTCCCATAAATCAAAATTACGGGTACTGAGAAAATACTGAC
>JAYRUI010000217.1:0-5733 GCA_041919175.1 Rheinheimera sp.
GACCTTCGGGCTCAGTTGTGAAACCAACCGATTTTCAGATACAAAAAAACCGACATGAAGTCGGCTGTTAAGTTAGTTGCGGGAGCTGCCCGGCTTTTTTGAGCGCGAACCGGCGACCTTCGGGTTATTGATGGCACAACCCCTGAATTACAAATACAAAAAAACCGACATTAAGTCGGCTGTTAAGTTGGTTGCGCGAGCTGCCCGGTTTTTTTGAGAGCGAACCGGCGACCTTCGGGTTATTGACAGCACAAACCCTGAATTACACATACAAAAAAACCGACATTAAGTCGGCTTTTAAGTTGGTTGCGGGAGCCGGATTTGAACCGACGACCTTCGGGTTATGAGCCCGACGAGCTACCAGGCTGCTCCATCCCGCGTCCGTAAATTACATTTGAGCAGTAAATGTAATTTGTTGTGTTGCAATGATTTTCTTATCTGAATCTTATTAAGTTTCAGCAAGTTGGTTGCGGGAGCCGGATTTGAACCGACGACCTTCGGGTTATGAGCCCGACGAGCTACCAGGCTGCTCCATCCCGCGTCCGTCATTGCGGGGCGCATCTTATGGTTTTTAATAAAAGATGGCAAGCAACAATTTCAATTAAAACGCCATTTTGCAACTGACTGCTGCTTTAATCGGCAATATGCTGCTTTATTGGCTGATCCCAACTAAATTAGCCTTGAATTGCAGCTTCGAAGCGCAAAAACGCACGGCGGTTTTAACAAAGCTTCTGCTATAATGCGCGCCAATTTGCCAAAAGGTAGTGTATATGCAGGAATTCTGGGCCTTAACCTCGAAAGGGGTTGAAGAAGTGTTAGCCACCGAAATTAAACAACATGGCGGTGAAGTTGTGAAACTGGGTTTGGGTATGGTGCGTTTTACCGCCAGCACTGAAACCGCCTACCGTTTGTGTTTATGGTCGCGGCTGGCCACCCGGATCATGCGCCAGATAGCCGCAGTGGCTATAGATGAACACAGTGATGTGTATCAGGTTGCCAGCGACATCGACTGGTCGCAATATATGACGCTGAATCAAAGCTTAGCGCTCGAATGTGTGGGTAAACACCCAACCATCGACAACACCCAGTTTGGCGCTATGCGGGTAAAAGATGCAATTTGTGACCAATTTCGTAATAACACCGGTGAAAGACCCAATGTAGACAGGTTAGAGCCTGATGTACGTTTTCAGCTGCGGATGGAACGCACGCACTTTTATTTTGCCCAGGATTTTTCCGGCCCATCGTTACATCAGCGTGGCTATCGCAAAGAGCAGGGTGAAGCCCCCCTGAAAGAACATTTAGCGGCAGCACTGCTGATTCGTTCTGGCTGGCAGTTTAACCAGCCATTGCTCGACCCATTTTGTGGCTCAGGCACTTTATTAATAGAAGCAGCACTGATGGCGCGTAATCTGGCGCCAGGTTTAAAGCGCCCGCATTTTGCCTTTGAAAAACTGCAGGATTTTGATGCATCTATGTGGCACCAACTGCGTGCAGATGCTTTGGCAGCGCGCCGCGCTATCGAGCCTGGTGTCCGTTTTATCGGTTTTGATCTGGACAGCCGCTCGCTGGAAAAAGCAAGGCAAAACGCCAACAGAGCTGGCCTGACTGATTTAATTGAGCTGAACCAGGGTGATGCCACCAAGCTCGACGCCATTGAAGGCCTGACGCCGGGTGTGATTGTCACCAACCCGCCTTATGGTGAGCGGTTAAGTGATTTACCGGCGCTTATTCCAGTGTATGCCGAATTTTCGCTTAGGTTAAAACAACATTTTGCCGGCTGGCGTTTAGCGGTTATTACCTCAAATGCCGACTTATTGCGGGCGCTGAAATTATCCAAGCTGAAAAACTACAAGTTCAACAACGGCCCGCTGGAATGTGATTTCAGTCTGTTTGATCTCACCGAAAAACAGGTGCAGGTGAACAGTGCGGCACCCGCACAGTTTTTTGCGGAAAGTGACTCTTTTGCCAACAGGTTAAAGAAAAACGTCAAGCAACTGGAAAAGTGGGCCAAACGCGAAAACATCAGCTGTTACCGTTTATATGACGCTGATATTCCAGAATATAACGTCGCCGTTGACTGGTATGACGGTGAAGTGGTGATACATGAATATGCCGCGCCTTCTAATGTCGATGAGCAGATAGCGCAAAAACGCCTATTTGATATTGTGAATTTAACGCCAAAAGTGCTGGGTATTCCGGCAGATAAAATGGTGCTGAAAGTTCGCGAAAAACAAAAAGGCAAAGAGCAATATCAGGCACTTGCTAAAGCCGGGCAATATAAAGTGGTCAGCGAATACGGCGTTAAGCTTTGGGTAAACCTGCGCGATTATCTCGACACGGGCTTATTCCTTGATCACCGCGTCACACGTCGCGCAATCCAGCAGCAAAGTAAAGACAAAGCCGTGTTAAACCTGTTTGCCTACACCGGCACCGCCTCAGTACATGCGGCGCTTGGTGGCGCCCGTAATGTCACTACTGTGGATATGTCGAACACTTACCTGGACTGGGCCAAACGCAATTTCGAGCTGAACCAGCTCAGTGGCAAACAGTACCAGTTTGTGCAGGACAATGTGCTCGATTGGCTCAAAGGTTGTAAAAACCAGTTTGATCTGATTTTTGTGGACCCACCAACCTTCTCCAACTCCAAACGGATGGAAGACACCTGGGACGTGCAACGCGACCATGTGAAATTACTGAATATGCTGACTAATTTAGTTGCACCCGGCGGCAAGGTGATTTTCTCCAATAATAAACGCCGCTTTAAACTGGATTATGACGCTTTGCAACAAGCCGGCTGGCAAATCAAAGATATTTCCGCAGCCAGTTTGCCGGAAGACTTTAAACGCAATGTGCATATTCACGTTTGTTTTGAACTGACACGGGTTTAAGCATGAATAAAGCGGTTTTATACAGCACCTGGGGTTGCCATCTTTGTGAAGAGGCCGAGGCGCTGCTCAAAGCCGCCGACATCGATTTTCAGCTGATTGATATCGTTGACGATGAACAGGCCTTTGCCCAATTTCGTGTGCATATTCCGGTTCTGGCGATAGCACAGCACTATTTATACTGGCCTTTTGACAATGAAGCTTTAGCTGTATTTGTCAAAACACACAGTTCTTAAGGACAACAACGTGGAATTATTACGTTTTCAACAGGCTTGTTTAGCCTTTGGCACCAATCCGGTGCTGGATAATGTCGACTTTAGTTTATTTAGCGGCGAGCGCGTGTGTTTAGTCGGCCGTAATGGTGCCGGCAAATCCACCATGCTGAAATTGCTGACCGGTCAGCAGAATTTAGATGATGGCCAGATAGTTAAGCAAAACAACGTGTTATTAAGCCGGTTAGAGCAAGATCCGCCAGCTCGGGTGGATGTAAAAATTGCCGATTTTATCCGCGAAGGTGCCGGGGATTTAGCGCAAAAACTGCATGATTTTTATCAGTTATCCGACCGTTTAAGCGAAGCAACAGACGCTCAGATGCATCATTTCGGCGAATTGCAGGCTGAATTAGATGCGCGTGACGGCTGGCAGCTGGAAGCCCGTATTCTGCAGTTGTGTGAACAGTTTGAAATGAACCCGGAAGCAACTTTGGCATCACTGTCCGGCGGTTGGTTGCGCAAAGCAGCTTTAGCCCGCGCCTTGGTGGCAAGGCCCAATATTCTGCTGTTGGACGAACCGACGAACCATTTGGATGTGGCGGCGATTCAATGGCTGGAGCAATTTTTAATTAATTATTTTTGTATCACACGACCGGGCTTTTATCCGCGCCGTTGCCACCCGCATTATTGATTTAGACCGCGGCATTTTAACCTCGCATCCGGGCAACTACGCTGAGTATCTGGAGCGTAAACAAAAGTCGCTCGAAGTTGAACAGTCGCATAACGCCTTGTTTGATAAAAAACTGGCCGAAGAAGAAGTGTGGATCCGTCAGGGCATTAAAGCCCGACGTACCCGCAACGAAGGCAGGGTGCGGGCGTTAAAAGAGCTGCGTAAAGAGCGGGCCGCCCGGGTAGAACAGTTGGGTAAAGTTGATTTTGCCATTGAGCAGGCGGCTAAATCAGGCAAGCTGGTGTTTGAAGGTAAAAAGCTGAATTTGTCCTTTGATGGCAAAAAAGTAATGGACGATCTGGATCTGTTGCTGATGCGCGGTGACCGTGTCGCCTTGGTTGGGCCAAACGGTGTGGGTAAATCCAGCCTGATCAAAGTGTTACTGGATGAATACCAGGTCGAGTCCGGTGAAGTAAAACGGGGCACTAACTTAGAAGTGGCCTATTTTGACCAACACCGGATGGCGCTGGATTTAGACAAAACAGTGCAGGATAACGTGGCAGATGGCCGTCAGGAAATTACCCAGAACGGCAATACCCGCCATGTGCTGAGTTATTTGCAGGATTTCCTGTTTCCGCCAGCGCGTGCCCGTACCCCTGTGCGTGCTTTATCGGGTGGCGAAAAAAACCGTTTATTGCTGGCGCGGCTTTTTGCCAAACCAAGCAACTTACTCATTCTCGACGAACCCACCAATGACCTGGATGTAGAAACGCTCGAGCTTTTGGAAGATATTCTGGAGCAGTATCAGGGCACTGTGATTCTGGTCAGTCACGACCGGGAATTTGTCAATAATACCGTCACCAGTTCGTTATGGTTTGCCGGTGAAGGGCGGATTATTGATATTGCCGGTGATTACAACGATGTGGTTGCTTACCAGCAAAGATATCAGCAACAGGCGAAAACTATTGCCAAACCACAAGTTTCTGCTGAAATCAAAGCCGAACCTGTGGTACAAACTGCAACACCAACTTCAGCGCAGAACACCAGGAAGTTATCTTATAAAGAAAAACGCGAGCTGGAACTATTGCCCGCTTTGATTGAAAGCCTGGACGCTGAACTCAGCGCCATGCAAGTTAAAGTCAATGATCCAGATTTTTTCCGGCAGAGCGCCGAAGCCACCACAGCTATATTGAACCAATTACAGCAGACCGAGTCGAAGCTGGCGCACGCATACGAGCGTTGGGAACAATTAGAAGCATTAAACCAGCAGTAGTAGGGGATTTGAATGAAATTTACGCCTATTTTTTTCGCAATGTTGCCGGCATTAACGGTATTTGCGAGTCAGGCTGAAGTCTACCAGGTTGTTGAACTTGGTCCTGTTGACGGTTATAAATCAAGTTTTTCTGCCGCAATTAACAATAGTAATCAATCAGTTGGCACCATCACCGGCCAGTTTAATTATCCGGTTGATTTAACGTATATCGATTTTACCAGCACAGGTATCACCGCCTATCTGACAGCCGCTGAAATTGAAGAAGTTAAAAAAGGCAACGTCAATGCCAAGGCGCTGCAAGTGCTGCTGAATTATCTGCAAACACTGAAGTCCGATTATAAAGTTCAACGTTTTAGCGATGCTTTTGCCAGCCGTCTGGATAACAAACAGCTGGTTAAACTGCGTGAGACTGCAGCAGTCCCAACCAACTATGAATATCTGACCGGCATAAACGATCTGGGTCAGATGATTGGTTATGCCGGCGCGCCTTTTACCGTGCAAAGTTTTACGCCGGCAGTCACAACCACTACACCAAACCCGGTGGCGCAGAGGTTGTGGGTGCCTCAGCCCGGTTATCTGCTGGGTTCTGTGGTCAACAACGGTATAGCCCAAACATTGCCTCCTTTATACACGCTGTATGGTGGTGGCTATTCAGTAGCCCGCGGCTTAAATAACAAGGCAAAGTGATAGGTT
>JAYRUI010000218.1:0-5700 GCA_041919175.1 Rheinheimera sp.
TACGCAGGCAATATTATCAGCAGGGACTTAAACAAATACTACAGTGGGTGGTTCAGTGGGACTGGGCAGTAATCAAACAGGCTGATAGCTGATTGTATGAATGGAAATTTTGTGGGGATCCCTCAGCATATTTACGCTATCAGAAACTTGTAGGGCAGAGTTTGGCTCTGAACCCTCTGGGGGAAATTCTGATTCTTGCCAATAGAATCGATCGCAAAAACCAACAGCGGGAACTGCTTAGTGAGCATTCAAGAGTGAGCGCGGGAGGCGCGAACGGGCGAACGGTGTAGTTGCTGCTGGTGGTTTTCATCGCCGGTCGGCTTGTAAGTGCCGGGCTTGTAGTGCCGTGTAACACGACGCCAAAACAGGCGCAAAACTTTGCGGATAAGACTCAAGTTGGAAGAAAGGCCGAAGCTCAAAGGTCAGCCAAATAAAAAGGCGTATTGCTTATCGCATATACGCCTTTTCAGTTTATTTCCATTTTGTTGACAGCCGATTTATTCAGCTAATTCAGTTAATTCAACAATAAAGCCAATTTATTAAGACGACAAAGCTGCCGCTAATTTCGCTTTACCGGCTTTCTCGGCTTCCACAAAACGAACCCATTGTTGTGCCATACGTTTGGCGCTGTCGAATTGCTCTGCTTTGGCCAGTTCGGTCAGCGCGTCGTTAAACTTCTGCTGGTTAAAATAGGCCATGCCTTTGACCAGATAAGTCACGCCCGGGTTACGCAACTTGCCTTTGGCAAGGGCAGTTTCGGCTGCCTGAATGGCGTTGTCATAGTCTGAACGGTTTAAATACAGCTGGGCTAAATCGGCATAAATTTCACCGTCTTCAGCCAGTTTTGCAGCGGCCATCAGCACCGGAATGGCTTTGTCGTCTTCTTTGGCTAAAGTCCAGCAGCTGGCGGTAAATTTCAGGTTGCGTAAGTCCTCAGGCAACAGCTTTTTCGCCATCGCCTGCTCCATCACGCGGGCGCCTTTTACAGGCACTTCATGGTAATAATACAGCTGCGCCAGGTTAAATAAATCGGCACCGCTGGTGACAAACCCCTGCTGATATGCCGCTTCCAGAATGGCCAGCTGCTTTTTCTCTTCGCCCAGCTCACCGTACATACCGCTTAACTGTAACCAGTATTTGCCGTGGTTATAATGGCGCACCATTTTTTCCAGCACGGCCGCCACTTGCTGCGGTTGTTTTAATTCATAAAACACTGCTCTTTGCAGCACCAGCCAGTTTTCTTCCGGCACCTTGCCTTCTGCTTCTACCATGTCCACGGCTTTGTTAATAAAGCCAGATGCCCGTTGATAGTCTTTCAGCTGATACATAGCCTGGGCTTTTAACAACAAAGTTTTTGCCTGCGCCGGCGCTTTGTTGAGTTTTTCCCAGCGATCTAACGTGGTTAAGGTTTTTTCGTAGTGGCCCTGCATCATTTGCAGCTGCGCCAGACTAAAGAGCGTGGAGAGTTCCAGCGACTCCGGAATGGCTTCCTGCGCTACGACCTGCTCAAAAGCGTTGATGGCTTTATCAAACTGCTCGTTGTTGTAATAAATAAAAGCGTAGAAGTTATACATCATCGCCAGCTCATAGCTATTCATTGAGCTGCTTTTGTCTTTCACGTTATCAAGCGCCGCTAAAGCTTCTGTGGTTTTATTGGCATCGGCCAGCGCCTGAGCGCGGGACAGCTGCTCATACACTTTGGCGCGCAGGGCAGGGGTGCGGCGGGTATTGGCCGGCGCTGTTGCCTTGTTTTCTGCCGCTGTTCCGGCCGCGACAGCCAGATTAACGCCCGTTAAAGCAGGCAGCAAAGCACAACTGCCAGCGAGCAATGAAACAGTGAATACTTTAGAAAAAGTTTTTTTAATCAGCATGTGAGTCACCTTAGCTTCAGACCCGGCTTAACCGCCGTTCTGGCTTTTGCCTTCCATCTGGAATGTGATGCGGTTTTGCACACCGCCCACTTCGGTTGCCACGCCATTCACTACCCGCGGCTTGTATTTAAATTTCAGTGCAGCGTCCATGGCGGCTTGTTCAAAAATGCCGGCCGGATTGGCTTCCACCACCACAGGGTCCCGTACTGAACCTGAAGTAGTGACGGTAAATTCGACAATGACAAAACCTTCAATACCCCGTTGTAAAGCCCGGCGTGGATACACAGGCGCCACTTTGACAATAGGCAGGTACTCGCCATCACCACCTTCCAGTGCCAAACCGCCGTCCAGCGCCACTTCAGTGCTGACATCAGCGCTAAAGTCCATGGCAGCGCCACCCGCAGCATCAGGGGAAATCGCTTCCGGCGCCGGTTGTTGCATCTGCGGTGGTGGCGCTTCTGGTTTTGGTGGTTTTTGTGGTTTGCGCTCTTTACGCTCGATTTGTTCTTCTTCTTTCACCCGGACAAAGTCCAGCACCGAGCCAACAGGCGGGTCGGATAACGCCGGGCCGCTGTTTACAATCAGCGACTGCATCAGGAAAAATAATCCCAGCGTCACCGCCAAAGATAACGTCAGCGCAATCAGCAGTCTGCTAAAGGCCGGGCCTGCGCCTGGTGGCTGAATAGTGAGTTGAGTCATGGTTTATCCCTTCTGAAACTGGCGCCATAGGCTGATGTGATACATGCAACAAGCTCCGGCTTATTCCTGGGTGGCAATAGACACATCAAACACACCGGCAGCACGGGACGCATCCATCACTTTAATCAGGGTGTCGGTCATGGCTTTACGGTCGGCCTGAATGACCACACTGCCTTGCGGGTTTTCGGCATACAAACGTTCAATGTTCGCCTGTACTGCACGTTCATCTACCCGGCGTTTGTTGATCCAGATTTCGTTGTTTTCGCTGATGGCCACCAGAATATTGGCGCGGTCTTTTTTCACCGCAGTGGAGGCTTCTGGGCGGTTGACGTCAATACCTGCTTCTTTGACAAAAGAGGCGGTGACGATAAAAAAGATCAACATGATAAAAACCACGTCCAACATTGGCGTTAAATCAATCGCCGCTTCTTCTTCATCAACCAGGTTCTGAAAATGCTGTTTCATAAAATTCTCTGTTTATCAGCCGCAGCAAACACTGCGATTTAGTCAATCCGGCTGGCCACAGCCTGCACTGCAGGCTGTAGCTGCAACTTTCAGCACAGCTGTTAGTGCACCAGCGTCATTTCACTTTCTAAATGGGTTTTTTCGTTTTTGCAGACCCGCGTCAGCCAGGTCGAAGCAAACACACCGGACAGCGCCCCTACCATACCGGCCATCGTCGGGATGGTGGCTTTGGACACGCCGGAGGCCATCGATCTGGCGTTCCCGGAGCCTGCAATGGCCATCACATCAAAGACTTCAATCATGCCGGTGACTGTGCCCATCAGGCCCATCAGCGGACATAACGCCACGAGCGCCTGAATAATCGGAATACTGCCGTTTAACTTCAGGCTGACTCTGGAAATCATCGCCTGACGGATTTGTTCAGCATTCCACGACGAGCGATCGGCTCTGGCATTCCAGGCCATGATGCTTTGTTGTTTGTAGGCTTTGTGCCAGATAAAAATGTACAAAGCCCGTTCGAGGATCAGCAGCCACATCACGAAGATCAGCAGGCCGATCACCAGCAGCACCTGGCCGCCGGTTTCGGTAAAGTCGCGAATTGCCCCGAAAAATTCCGTCATGATGCTTAGCCCCGCTCAGCGCGCTCGGCGATAACACCAGAGGCTTGTTCCTGCAGAATAAACACCACGTTTTTGCTGCGGGTATTGAGCATGGCGTACAGCAGCGTCATTGGGATGGCAACAACCAAGCCTTGCACTGTGGTCACCAGCGCGGTAGAGATACCACCGGCCATTAATTTCGGGTCACCGGTACCAAACAGCGTGATGGCCTGGAAGGTCACAATCATACCGGTCACAGTACCCAGCAGACCCATCAGCGGTGCCACTACCGAGATGATCTTAATAATGGTCAGGTTACGGCTGAGTTTTGGCACTTCGCCCAGAATGGCTTCGGTCAGTTTCAGTTCGAGCGTTTCGGTATCGGCGTTCGGGAATTGCTCACGCACTTTTAAAATACGGCCCAGCGGGTTGTCGTTACGCAGCTCAGTGGTTTTTAACTGGCGGTCAACCCGCAGTTTGATTAAGGTCAGGCTGATTAAACGCTCCAGTGCCAGTAATAAACCCACAGCACCCACCGCCAGAATGATGTAACCGACTAAACCACCCTGGTCTAAACGTTCGTTAAAGTTTGGCGCTTGTACCAGCAGGCTCAGAATAGAACCGCCGGTTGGGTCTAAACCAAATTCAACCACGTCGCCAACTTTGGCTTTTTGCAGCGCTGCTGCACCTTCGGCATAACGGCTGGCAGGCTGGCGTAATAACTCGGCAACAGTGCCGGTGACAGGGTTCAGTTCCAGATATTTGCCATCGGCCACCAGTGCAAAAGCACCCACACGCACCACGGCTTTTTCTACTTTTTCACCACTGGCTTCAACCACCTGGGTTTTAAAGCGGGTGACTTTGCCCGACTCCGTCATTTCACGCTGAATTTCAAACCAAACCCGCTCAATTTCTTCAATAGACGCCAGTTTGGAGCTTGACCCCATCGACTGGGCGAGTTTATCGAGAAACTCGGTACGGCCCGGGATTTGCGCCGAAATCACCGAGTTCTGGAATTTGCCTTTGGTATCGCCTGACACTTGTTGCAACACGCCAAACAGCTCTTTCAGCGAGCCTAAGCGGTTCTCCAGCGCCTGATTTAAGTCGGTTAAGCTCACTTCGTTTTGCTGGAATTGTTTTTCCAGGCTTTCGCTTAAGCGCAGTTGTTCGTCGCGCAGTGCAGTGGCTTGCGCCAGCATCTGGTCTTGCTCAGCAACTTTGCTGATAAATTCACGTTCACGCTCTTGGTTGTCCTGTTGCTGGGCAACCTGACCTTGTTCCAGCTGTTTTAACAACTGATCCAGATTTAACGGTTTGGCTTCCTGTGCCATGGCACCGGCAATAAAACCGGCAGACAGCAAAGTTGTAGTGAAAATTTTAATCATTCGTTTCATGGGTTTACTCGCTTACATCTGTGACGGCAACAGGCAGGGACAACAAATCAGGTGCCAGTTGTTTTTTGGCCATCCTTAATGCTTTGCTGACTTCGGTACGGTAACTGTCGGGCAGGGCGTCCCACTGGCGGCTCTGTTTATTCCAGATGCCGAGGGTATTGCCATCGCGGGTCTGGAAAATCAGCGCTGTGCGGCCAACACGCAGGAAATCAACGTCCCGCTCTTGTCCGTTCACCTGATGTAAACCGCTGTAAGCTTCCAGCGTACGGCCATAATCCATTTCAATCTGGTAGGCTTCCATCACGCGGCGGAATTTCTCTGACGGTGCCACGTCTGAGCGCGACATCATGTCGGATAAATCGGCCAGGCGTTTTTTACGTTCTTCCGGCAGGAAAGGTGTGTCGAGCGCCACAAACTGTTCCAGACCTTCAATCATGCGGATCATCAGAGGTGTGATTTGGCGTTCAATCACACTGACGGCTTCAATGGAATTTTGTAAATCCGCAACTTCCTGCGCCAGATTATTCATCTGTTTTTGCATTTGTTCGTTGTAAACACGAAGGCCTTCGGTTTCTTTATGCAGGGTTCTGAATTGCTGCAATTTGCTGTCAATCTGGTCGGTCATCTTGTCGATTTTTTGTTGTGACCCGGCAGCAGAAGTATTAATTTTTG
>JAYRUI010000219.1:0-5670 GCA_041919175.1 Rheinheimera sp.
CACCAAAGGCGTCCAGAACAACCACATGCCGGAGATCGGATAGGTCAGGCTTTGACGAAAAGCGGTGCTGAAATTCATTAACCTTGAACTGTGATGCACCACATGCGACGCCCACAACCAGCGGATCCTGTGGGAAGCACGGTGAAACCAATAATATAAAAAGTCCTGCAGCACAAAAAGCAGCAATAAATTCAAGGCATTAAAGGGCAACTCAAAGAGGGCGAAATGACTGAGCCAATAGAAAAATGGCAATAAAATCAGCAGCGAAACCGCATCCCCTGCCTGATGCATGGCCGCCAGCACCAGATTCGCCAGGCTGTCGCGCCACTGGTAAATCGCCTGTTGCCGGCGCTCCGACTGATACCACTCGTATGCAATAAAAATAAAAAATACCGGACTTGCCAGGATCAAAATCAGTTCTACCGGGATCACCACCAACCTCACAACCACAAACAAAATCATAAAGCACCGACTTTACGCCAAGCCAGCGCCTGAAGAAACCCATCAACGCCCTGTTTTTGTGCCTGTTGCACTGATTTTTTGCAATCAGCAAACACCGCTGCAATAAACAAGGCAAAAACACAATAATTTTCAGTAGCTTAAACGACAAATCACAGTGGTATAACCGTTGCTTCAGCCGTTAAAGGCAGCGCGAACCTGGCTTGTCACAGCAATGCCACCGGACTTTGGCACTATTGCCATAAAATTCGTCAGTGTAATCGCCAAAGCAATCGCCACTGCATTTGTCCGTCAGGGAGGTCTTTATGACAACAACTTCAGCAGTTTTTGACAACAATACAGCAGCCTGGTTGGCCAGCCGCAACCATCCACAACGTGACTTATTGGAAAAAGAGCTGCAACAACGCTTTTTTCCGGCGTTAACAGCCCCCTGCACTATCTGCCACTTTATGCTGACGCTGAATGCCGGTTCCAGAGCCGCAGAATTTGCGCTGATGCAACAACGCGCTTTGGCTGCAGGTGTGCAGTTGCGTGAGGGTGACACAGACGTCAATTTGCAGCTGGGCGACAGCATGCTGCGCTGGGAGCGGCACAGTGAATTTTCCACTTACAGTTTTATTCTGCCGCTGCAACAGACGCACTTTGTGGATCCGGCCAGCTATTTGCCCAGCACCGATTGGTTTGATTTAGTGCCGGGGCAACTGTTCCGGGTGGTGCAATTGCTGGTGCAAAAAGAACACCTCAGCAACCCACAGCCCGGCGCTTTATTTGCTGCCGAACATTGTATTTCCAGCCTGGTTGCCAACCAGCAAGCACAAATCTGGACCGACTTTCGCAAACACCCTGAAGGTGGTGGCCGCATGGTCTTGCTGGATAAAGGCCTGTCGCCAAGCGCTCTAGCCCGTTTGGTGCAACAGCTGTTTGACCTTGGCAACTACCGCAAACTCAGCCTGCTCGGCTGGCCGCTGACCCGTCAGGCGCTTGGCCAGCTGCATAGTCTGGAGCAACAACTGTCCGATATCACCCAGCGCATCGAGCAACAACATGGCTCAGATGAAAAAATGCTGCAGGAAATCAGTCAGATGGCGGCTCAAACGGAACATCTGATAGCCAATAACAGCGCCAGATTGGAAGCAAGCGCGGCGTACTACCAGCTGACGCTCGACCGGCTCAAAGCACTAAGGGAAACTCCGCTGGATGGCTTAATGTCGTTGCAGGATTTTTCCGAAAGGCGGCTGACGCCGGCGTATCGCACGGCGCAGTCGGTGTTAAGCCGTCAGCGCAGTTTATCCAACCGGCTGGGCCGCTCCACTGAACTGCTCAGAACCCGCATTAATCTGCAGTTAGAGCGGCAAAACAGCGAACTGTTAATATCGATGGAAAAACGCGCCAGGCAACAATTACAGCTGCAAACCGCGGTCGAGCGGCTGTCTACTGTGGCGATTTGTTATTACGCTGTGCAGCTTTTAGATAAAGGCTTGGTTTCATTGCAGTGGTTCTGGCCTGCGTTACCTTTGGCTTTATTGCAGGCCGTGAGTTTACCTGTGGTGGTGCTGGTGATTGGCTGGCTGTGGTATCTGCTGCGCCGCTAAGTTGTTGCTGCGCAGCTGGTGATTGCCGCGCAGCTGGTTATAGCAAGCAGCTATTGCCTCACGGTCAGATACAACCACAGCTGATGTTGTTCGTGACGGATATTGAGTTCTGCACCAAGCCGCTCTGCCCAATAACGGGCAGCCAGCAAAGCACAATATCTGTTGTTACTGTCGGCAGAGGGGCCGTCCAGCATACTGATATTGCCTTGCGTGGCGAGAAAATCTGCGGTTTGTTCGGCATCCACCGTCAGTTGCAACTGCCAGCTGATAATGCCGGGGTAAAATTCCATGGCAACTTCAATCACACTGTGTGGCAGCGCCAGCGACATCGACAGCTGCAACAAATCAAAACAAAGCTGCCACCAGATCCGTTCATTACCACTTAAACCATAAGGCAGCTGACTTTGCTGCCACTGCAGCTCAAGCTGGCGTTTTGCCGCTTCAGGCGCCAGGGCTTTTAATAAACTCTGCATAAAAAATGCAAAATCAAGCCGTTCCGGAGCCACCACCGGCAAGTCATTTCCCGCCATCAAAGTGCAAAAACTACCCGACAACCAATGGCTATGCTCAATTTGCAGCGCGGCAACAGCTTTATCCTGCCCCAGCAACAGCTGGCAGCTTTGCATGGCTGTTGCCATTTCGTACTGACATAATCGCATAAAACGCTGACGTTCACCGGCACGCCGAACCGCCTGGGTCTGATCCTGCAAAGTGCCGGACAAACGCAAAGCGGAGCCATCAACATCACGCAATAACTGATATTGCACCAGCACCGACATCATATGGCCCTGCCGGTGTAAAAACTGATACGTCTGGCCAAACTGCTCGGGGCCCGAAGCCAATAAACGCTGCATATCATGGCGGAATAATTCACGGTCGGTTGCCACCAATAAATCCAGCATGGTTTGTTCAGTGGCGTGTTGTTGCTGCCCCGGAAAACCAAACAGTTTCCACCAGTTGTCGGAATAAAAGGCGTCGCCGGTGCTTAAATCAAACTCAAACCAGGCCAGCTGACTGGCTTTTAACGCCAGCGCCTGGCGCTGTTCATTGGCTATCAGCTGATGGTATTGCGCCTGCAGCTGGAATTGTAATTCCTGCTGTAACCGCTCGGCCTGATAACGGCGCAGATTCACCCGCCCCAACACCACAAACAACAGCAATAACATCAGCAATAAAAAGAACAACAACCAGTAATTGGCGGCAGGCAAATCGTTTTTTTCAAAATCAGGGTTACTGCTGATCTGCAACCAGAACGGCTGACCATACCATTCCAGCTCTTTGTTGGTGCTGAATAAAGGATGTTGTTCTGAAGTACTGCGTTG
Source organism: Rheinheimera sp. (assembly GCA_041919175.1). GTDB lineage: Bacteria > Pseudomonadota > Gammaproteobacteria > Enterobacterales > Alteromonadaceae > Pararheinheimera. The sequence goes on from JAYRUI010000219.1 coordinate 3,374, forward strand.
AAACAACAAATCGGCAGGCGCCTGCTGCGCTGACGAATACCAGCCAAAATCAAGTTTACTGTCCTGAATTTGCCATAACTGCGTCATCATGTCTTTGACGCGAAAAGCAGCATAAACAAAACCCTGCAACGCCTGCATTTTTTGCTCAGCGCTTAAAATAGCTTTGCCCGGCCGGTACACGGGTTGCATTAACACTAAACCGGCTTCCACCGCATTACCGCCGTCCTGCGCCAGTAAAATCCGCGGCGTCACCGCAATAGCACCCAAACTGGCGGCGCGCATGGCCGTTCTTTGCCGCATCGGGTTGGTGAACATATCGTACCCAAGCACTGCAGCATTTTTGGCATTTTGCGGCTGAATATGGGTGATCACTGCATAAAAAGGCCGTTGCCCTGCCGGATGCAAAGCAAAATCAGCGACGCCGTCTTCGCGCATCACTCCTTCAAGGGCGTTGATTTTGTAAGCTGGCGTGTAACTCACCACCCCAAAAGCCTGAATGCCACGGTAATGCCGGTTTAAATCAAGGCCAGTGACAAAACGTTGCCACTCTTGTTGCGTCACCCGCTCAGAAGACGCCACAAAAGCCACCCCTGAGCCCAGTAAAAACTCAAAATGCTGCAGGCGCTGTTGCAGGTTTTCCACCAGCGCATCGGCATGTTGGTCAAAGATCTGTTGTTGTTCACGGGCGATTTGCTGGCTGTAACTAAACCAGTAATACAAGAGAAAAGGTAACACCAGCGCTACCACCAGCCAGCTCAATGCATTGTGTTTGCTAAACCACAAAGTCCAGCCATTGGGGCCGGCACTATGCATCGCCCCAAGTGCTGCGCCATGTTGTGAAAAATGCATCGTCGTATGCGGCAGACGAGCGCGTGGCATCATAGTTTTTGCCTCGTTAAATTTTGCTGCCAAAACATAAATCACCGGCATCACCCAGGCCCGGTACTATATAAGCCTGACTATTAAGTTTTTCATCAAGGGCCCCGAGCCAGAAGGATGCAGTAAAATCGAGTTGTTGCTGCAACAACGTCAGTCCTTCAGGCGCGGCAATGGCAGCAGCGATATGCAAACTGCGTGGTTCGCCTTTTTTACGCAGTAGTTGCCACACTTTTAACAAGGAAGCGCCGGTTGCCAGCATAGGATCAACCAGAATCACGTCGCGTCCTGCAATATCCGGTGTGGCGCTGTAGCCTAAAAATATCTCGAGTTCCGAAGCATCAGCCCCTTCTTCACGGTAAGCCCCGACAAAACCGCTGTCCGCCTGCTCAAACATATCCAGAAAGCCCTGATAAAAAGGTAAACCGGCCCGCATTACACAAATTAATACCGGTTGTTGCGCTAAATCGGCCACTTTGGCCGTGCCAAGCGTAGTTTGAATTTCAAATGGCTGATAAGGCAGGGTTTTGGATAACTCATACGCCAGCAAGTTGCCAAGACGCTGCAGGTTATAACGAAAACGCATCCGGTCTTGTTGAATATCGGGGTCACGCAACTGGGCAAGTATGCTTTGAGCGCCGGAAAGTTGTTGTTGTAATTGGAAAATGTTCATGCGAGGTTCCGCTGAAAAGGATGCACACAGTGTATACAAAGATGACATTTTTTGCGCCTCGCGCCAATGAAAATGGCCGGACTTTGCTTGAAAAAAACACTTTGGCAACCCACTTCTGTGACCAAGGGCAGCAAAACGGCCTGCCAGGAGCACAACTTGTTAATCAATATACAAAACGGCCTGATTTTATTTCTGATGTTGTTGGTGATCCTGGCATTATTATGGCCGGTGCTGCGCCGGCACAGATTAAAAGCCAACATTCAGAACACCGCCTTTCCGGCCCACTGGCGCAAAATTCTGAAACAACAGCTGCCGCTGTACCGCACCTTACCGGCCGATTTACAGTTAAAACTGAAAAAGCTGATCCAGCTGTTTATCGCCGAAAAACAGTTTATTGGCTGTGAAGGTTTAGAAATTACCGACGAAATCCGGTTGAATATTGCCGCTCAGGCCTGTTTGTTAATGCTGAACCGCCCCACCGCTCTGTATCCGAATTTACGCAGTATTCTGGTGTATCCGGCGGCTTATCTGGTGCCTGTTACCAACACAGATGCCGCAGGTGTGGTGAGCAGCGACAATCAGCTCAGGCTCGGCGAATCCTGGCAACAAGGCAAAGTGGTGTTGTCCTGGCCCGACAGCCAGCAAGGCGCTGCCGACCCTTTTGACGGCCATAATGTGGTGTTACACGAATTTGCCCATCAGCTGGACCAGGAAAACGGCAGTGCCAATGGCGCGCCTTTTTTGGCCA
>JAYRUI010000220.1:0-5665 GCA_041919175.1 Rheinheimera sp.
CAACATGACAGTAGATAAACCGCTGTCTATTGGTCAAACGATTTATCTTCAGGATCCCGCCACTTCGTCATTATGAGTACTCAAGCACAATCACAAGCCGGCGGCGTCGGCGCACTGCTAAAACAAAGCCGGGAGCAACGGGGCCTGACCACAGCTGAAGTTGCCAGCCAGTTGCGGCTGAAAGTCAGTCTGATAGAACAGATTGAAGCCGAACAATGGGACCCGGCTGTTTCGGCTACTTTTATCCGGGGTTATTTGCGCGCTTATGCCAAATTATTGAAGTTGCCGGAACACGAAATTCTCGCCAATTTTGAATTGCAGGCCGCCTATTTACGCCATCAAGCCAAACCTATGCATAGCTTTTCCAACAAAGCCAGCCTGGAGGCAGTAGATAACAGGTTTATGCTGGCTAGCTATTTGCTGATAGTGCTGTTGATTGGTTTGTTTTTAGTCTGGTTCTGGCAAACCCATTTAATTGATGCTGAGCCCGTCACAGCATTACCTGAGTTGTCGGTCACTGAGAGCACCAGCGACGCGGCAACGACTGCAGTTGAAAATACAACAACATTAAACAGTGAAGTGACGCCAAAGCCAGCAACACCAGCAGCTGAACTAAACACCGCTGAGCTGGCAAAAGCTGATGTTGAAAACTCTGCACCCGAAAAACCGGCACTTGCAAACCCGGAACTTGAAAAACCTGAGCCGGACACTGCGAAACCAGATGCTCGTGCATCAAACGCGCAGACGCTGCCAGCCACTGCAGCTGACAATCATCCCCTGGCTGCAGAAACCGCTACCAGTCCTGCCGCTGATTCTGCTGTAACTACAGCCGCACCTGAGCCACAGCAACAAGCACAGACGGCAACAGCGGGTGACACCACAACAGCGGGCGGCACAGCTGCACATACGACTGCAACAGCTGAGAACAACACTGCCAATCCAGTGGCAAATACAGCCAGTGATACAGCGGTTGGCAACAGTATGCTTAGGCTGCAATTTAGCGCTGAATGCTGGCTCGAAGTGACAGACGCTACCGGTAAGAGACTGGCTTATGGCACCCGTCAGGCCGGTCAAAATGACGTTTTAACCGGCACTGCGCCTTTTAAAGTACTGCTTGGCAATGCTGCAGCGGCGAAAGTGCAATTGAATGATGTAGCTGTTGATTTGTCTGGTTATGCCGCCGGACGGGTCGCACGTTTAACCTTAGGTGGACAGCCTTAATATGTTTTCAGAAAGTCCTATTATCCGCCGTAAATCTAAACAAATCCGTGTTGGCAATGTGCTGATTGGCGGAGATGCACCTATTGCAGTGCAGTCAATGACCAACACCAGAACGACAGATGTGGACGCCACAGTAGCGCAAATTCAGGCCATTGCCAAAGCGGGTGCTGATTTAGTGCGGGTGTCAGTGCCCACGATGGAAGCGGCCGAAGCTTTTAAACTGATTAAACAACAGTCGCCTATTCCGTTGGTGGCAGATATTCATTTTGATTACCGTATTGCGCTGAAAGTGGCGGAATATGGCGTGGACTGCCTGCGCATTAACCCTGGCAATATCGGTCGCGAAGACCGGATCCGGGCTGTCGTTGAATCTGCACGTGACCACAATATTCCAATCCGCATTGGCGTGAATGGTGGTTCGCTGGAAGCTGATATTCAGGAAAAATACGGTGAGCCAACGCCAGCAGCGCTGGTGGAATCTGCCATGCGCCATGTGGAAATTTTAGACCGGCTGAATTTTGATAATTTTAAAGTCAGTGTCAAAGCGTCCGACGTGTTTTTGGCTGTGGGCGCTTACCGTTTATTGGCGAAACAAATTGAACAACCTTTGCATCTGGGCATTACCGAAGCCGGTGGTGCCCGCGCCGGTGCCGTCAAATCTGCCATAGGTTTAGGCATGTTATTGGCCGAAGGTATTGGTGATACCTTACGCATTTCGCTGGCAGCAGACCCTGTTGAAGAAGTGAAAGTTGCTTTTGATATTTTAAAGTCACTGCGTATCCGGTCGCGTGGTATTAACTTTATCGCCTGCCCAAGTTGTTCACGGCAGGAATTTGATGTCATTAAAACCATGAACGAGCTGGAGCAGCGGCTGGAAGATATCGTCGACCCTCTCACTGTCTCTGTGATAGGGTGCGTGGTCAATGGCCCGGGTGAAGCGCTGATTTCCGATTTGGGTGTCGCCGGTGCCAACCGTAAAAGTGGTTTTTACCTTAAAGGTGAAAGACAAAAACTGCGCATCGACAACGACAGCGTGGCTGAGCAGCTGGAACAACAGATCCGCGCTTATCTGGCGCAGCAAAAACAGTTGATTGATATCAAAGCTGTTGAATAAACAATTTTCCGAATTTGAACAGACTATTGCCGGTTGTGCCGGCAGTACACAGATAATCAGGGTTAAAAGTGTCTAAAGATATTCAAGCTATTCGTGGCATGAACGATTGCCTGCCGCAGGATACACCGGTCTGGCAGTACCTGGAGCAGATGATCAGAACCACGGTCAGCAGCTACGGTTACGACGAAATCCGTTTTCCTATCGTCGAAATGACCGAACTTTTTAAACGCTCTATCGGTGAAGTCACTGATATTGTTGAAAAAGAAATGTACACCTTTGAAGATCGCAATGGCGACAGCCTCACTTTGCGCCCGGAAGGCACCGCTTGTTGTGTACGCGCCGGGAATCAGCATGGCCTGTTATACAATCAGGAACAGCGGTTGTGGTACATGGGCCCGATGTTCCGCCACGAAAGACCACAAAAAGGCCGCTATCGCCAGTTTCACCAGTTTGGTCTGGAAGCTTTTGGCATGAATGGACCGGACATCGACGCCGAAGTTATTATTCTCACCGCCCGTTTATGGCAACAGCTGGGGCTGGCGCCATATGTCAAGCTCGAGCTGAATTCGCTGGGTTCAAATGCAGCCCGTGCTGCTTATCGCGACAAGCTGGTGGCCTATCTGGAGCAGCACCAGGAACTGCTGGATGAAGACAGCCAGCGCCGTTTGCACAGCAATCCACTGCGGGTACTGGACAGTAAGAACCCGGCGATGGCGGAGATGTTGTCTAAAGCCCCCCAGTTGCTGGAACACCTGGATGAAGAATCTGCCGCTCACCTTGAAGGTTTAAAACAACGTTTAACAGCGGCGGGCATCAGTTTTGAGATCAACCCTCGGCTGGTGCGTGGCCTGGATTATTACAACCGCACTGTATTCGAGTGGGTGACCACCAATTTAGGCTCACAAGGCACAGTCTGTGCCGGTGGCCGTTATGATGGCCTGGTCGAACAATTGGGCGGCAAAGCCACCCCTGCCGTCGGTTTTGCCATGGGTATGGAGCGGTTGGTGTTGTTGCTGCAAAGTCTGGACTTAGTGCCTGCTGTCAGTAACAATGCAGACCTTTATTTAATGCCACTTGGCGAAGCCGCGGAACTTGCTGCAGTTTCGGTTGCCGAACAGCTTCGCAGCGCCTTACCGGGCAAGCGTATCGTGATGCACTGCGGTGGTGGCAATCTGAAAAAACAATTAAAGCGGGCTGATAAGTCCGGTGCAGCTGTAGGTTTATTGTTAGGTGATGACGAACTGGCTTCCGGCCAGGTCACTTTAAAATGGCTCAGAGCTGATAACCCACAACAAACAGTCGCAATAACTGAGCTGGCCACAGTGCTGAATGCAGTCGTAACGGAGTGATGATGGAAATTTACAACACCGAAGAACAACAGGTTGAAGCGATTAAACGTTTCTGGAAAAACAACGGCACTGCTATTTTAGCCGGTATTGCTATTGGTCTGGCTGGCCTGTACGGCTTTCGTTATTACCAGGCACAACAACTGGCAGCCCTTGAAGGCCAATCCGGTCAGTATGCTGCTTTAGTTGAACAAGTCAGCGCTGAAGGCACAGACAAAGCCAGCTGGCTGATTGAAACGCAAAAATTTATCGACGCCAATAAAGACAGTAGCTACAGCGCTTTAGCTGCTTTACTGGCTGCCAAAGAAGCCGCTTTTCTGAAAGATTATGCCGCAGCTGAAAAACAACTTGGTTTTGTCATTGCCAGCAGTAAAGTGCCGGAAATTGTGGCTTTAGCTACTTTGCGTCAGGCGCGTTTGCAACTGGAACAAGGCAAAGCCGATATCGCGTTAAAAACACTGGAAGCCACTTTGCCGGAAAGTTTTGTTGCCCAGCAGCAAGAATTAAAAGGTGATGTATTGCTGAAATCCGGTGATGAAAGCAAAGCGAAAGCTGCCTATCAGGCTGCGTTAACTGCTTCTGAAGCGGGTAAAAATCCGCTGTTACAAGTTAAATTGAATGAACTGGCCCACGTTGCCGGTTAAGAGGTTGCTGTGAAGTTATCGGGAAGCACTTGGGCACCCTTGTTGTTGGTGCTGGCGTTAACCGCTTGTTCGTCAAAAGATGAAGAAGAATTGGTACTGCCGGAAATCAGCAATAAAGTGGAACCGGAAGAAGTCTGGAGCAGTTCTGTTGGCAATGGTATCGACCATTTTGACTCTCAGCTGAAACCCGCCATTTTTGACAATAAAGTCTATGCTGCCAGCCGCGATGGCAAGGTGTCTGCTTTTGATTTAGCTTCAGGCGACACCATCTGGACTATTGATTTACGCGATGGCGACGACGCCCCTTTGTTTGGTGGCATCAGCCATTGGTGGAATGAACGTTCTGCCAAAGTGGGCGGGGGCGTTGGTGTTGGTTTTGACAAAATATTTGTTGGCACCGAAGACGGCTTAGTGGTGGCACTGAATCCACAAACCGGTGAAAAACTCTGGTCGGTGAATGTGAAAGGTGAAGTATTGGCAGCCCCTGTTGCCGGTGAAGGTTTATTGCTGGTGAACACCGGTGGTGGCCGCATTTTTGCGTTGCAACCTGACACGGGTGAGCAGCGCTGGATGCACGAAACCGAAAACGCGATTTTAACGCTGCGTGGTATCAGTCAGGTATCTGCCCAAAGTGGTGGCGTGATTTACGGCACTGGCAACGGCAAAGTGGGTGTTTTAATTGCTGATAAAGGTGTTCCAGCCTGGGAAGAACCAGTGACTGTCGCCAAAGGAGCCACTGATTTAGCGCGTATTATTGACGTAGACGCGACACCTATAGTTCACAATGGTACAATTTACGCCATTGCCTATAACGGCCAGTTGGTCGCGATGGAGCTGCGTAGCGGCCGGGTGTTGTGGAAACGTGAATATGCCAGTTTCCGTGATATGACACTTGAGAATGATATTCTTTATCTGGTTGATTCAGTTGGTAAATTGTATGCCGTCGATGCCCGCAGTGGTTTAGAAACCTGGGCGCAGTTGACGTTACATAAACATTTTGTCACTGCGCCTGCTGTGTACAAAAAGTATGTGGTGGTTGGCGACAATGAAGGTAACCTGCATTGGTTTGATAAAACCACAGGTGAATACCTGGCGCGGCATGAGTTTGACAGTTCAGGCTTTTATGCCGAAGCTGTTGCAACCAGCGAGCATTTATTGCTGCAAAGCCGCAACGGTGAAGTGACCTTGCTGAACGTGCCTGAATAAACGCAAAAAGTACATTTGCAGAAACAGGCCTGCTTGCAGGCCTGTTTTTTTGTTGTAAAAGACCGTCTTTTCTACTGATAGCAGCCCTGAAGCTGACATCAGGCAGCACGCTGCTGCACTTTACCCCCAAGGGT
>JAYRUI010000221.1:0-5663 GCA_041919175.1 Rheinheimera sp.
AGAGAACTGGCAAAAAACAGCACGCCAAGCACTGCGGCAAAAATGGCTTCACTTTTGGCAAGTCCGACGCCAATGGCATAATTTTTTTGCTTAAACAGCACCACCATTAAGGCGGTTGCCAGAATTTGCATCAAAGACGCCGCCACCACATAAAAAGCAAAACTACCGCTGAAAACCGGCAACTGCGCCGTGGGCTCGCGGTATAACAACCATAAATAAAGTGCCGCCAGCGGGCTGGCGTAGATAAAACGCGCCAAGGTCACTCCAAGCACATTGACATCCACACTCAGCTGTTTTTGAAAGGCATTGCGCCAGGCCTGCATAAAAGCAGCAAGCAAGGTAAATAAAATCCACATGGGGTCGTTCTCTTTCACTGTGCGCAGGCACCTCTGTTCAGACGGCAATATTTGAATTGCTGCCCCCTAAACAAGCTGCCAGATGGCCGGATGGATATAAGCTAAGGCATTAATGTAACGGATTTTTTATATGAGCATTGCAGATATTCTGCAAAAACCGGTTAAAAACCCAGCAGTTAAACAACTAGGGCCAGACATTCCGTTGCAATCAGGGCGAAAAGCATTATGATAAGCCGCAATGTCGGTACGTAGCGCAGCTTGGTAGCGCACTTCGCTGGGGGTGAAGGGGTCGGAGGTTCGAATCCTCTCGTACCGACCATTAATACCCCGCTTTTTTAATGATTTATCTTCATTTTTTCATTTCACTTTTTAGTATTACTCAATTATCTGTTGAGCGTTTTCGCAAAATCTTCCGGTTGAAGTGGCAATCTTGGTCTGCTGCGTTTATAACCTGACAATAACAAAGTTTCCGCGCCTTTATTTTTACCCATATAAACCACGCTTTGTGTCATAAATGCCTGAAATTTGCAGAGGTAACAGTGGGCAGTTGGACTTTATATCCCGCACAAAATGGCCTTGGTGATTACAGCACAAGCTGGGATCAGCTGAATGCCGCCTTGTACGACGCCCATCCTTATTTTGATAGTAAATTTATCAACTGCTTGCTGAAGTATTTTGCCACTGCACAGGTGCTACTTTGTGTGCATCGCGAGCAGCATGTTATTGATGGCTTGTTACTGGTCGCCCCAAAAGGTGCGGCTAAATGGTCGGTGTTTACCCCGGCGCAGACGCAAATCACTCCGCTGTTATTAAAAAATCCTGCAGATCTGCTGACATTGCCGCAAGCGCTGCCCGGGCTGGTGCTTGCTTTGGATGTACTTTGCCAGGATCCGGAATACAGCCCGCTGCAGAATACTTTATTCGCCTGGCAAAGTGCACCGGTCCGCCATGCCCTGACCATTAATATTGCCACCAGGGATGGCAGTTTTGACGATTATCTGGCAGCAAGAAGCAGTAAATTCAGAAGCAATTTACAGCGGCGCTTTCATAAAGTGCGGCAGGCAGGGATACAACTGTCCCTCAAACAGCTCACAGAGCCTGCCGATATGCGCTCAGCTATTTGCCATTTTGGCGAGCTCGAATCCGGCGGCTGGAAACACCAGGCAGGCACGGCCGTGCATAGCAATAATATGCAGGGCTGTTTTTATCTCGAGCTGCTGGAGAATTTTGCCCAAAGTGGCCAGGCCTGCGTTTATCAGCTGTGTTTTAATGAACAACCTGTCGCAATGGAACTCTGTTTACTCTCAGCTAATATGCTGGTGTTACTGAAAACAGCCCATAACGAAAGCTGGTCTTGTTACGCGCCTGGCCGCTTATTGTTGTATCTGATTTTGCAGCAGGAGTTTGCCTTGCAAAGGGTCAACAGCATTGAGTTTTACACCAACGCCGATATGAATGAACAAGCCTGGGCAAAAGCTGTACGTTGGATCAATCACCATATGCTGCTGCGTAATCAACTGCTGCGTTATTGTTATCAGCTGCTCAAAGGTTAAGGTATGAAGACTAGGGTGTGAAGGCCAAGGTATAAAGGCTTTGCGCCGCAGCTCAGCAGATCCGTATCTGCCCGCTGTTTGTTATTTGATTTTTTATCAACGACATAACTACAGCGGTGCATCAGCTTCGGGTTACAATCCACTTTTTAAGCGGCGAATCGGGATAACCCATGTCAAAAAAAGTTTATTGTATAGCGCAGTTTTTACCCAAGGCCGGCCAGGAGCAGGCGTTATTTGAGGTGCTGCAAAGTCTGGAAGCCAATACCCTGCGTGAAGATGGTTGTTTGCAATACCGCGTCACCCGGCAAATTCCAAGCCCTTTTGCTGAAGGCAAAAGTTTCCCTATTGTTTTTAACGAAATCTGGGCCGATTTAGCCAGCTTTGAAGCGCATTGCCAGCGCCGCGAAATTCAAACCTTTTTTAGCCGCTATTGTCTGGCTGAAGATGGTCTGGCTGCAGACTGGAATGTTTGTATTTATTCTGATGAACCCGCAGGTTACGACGCGCCGGTATTTGAGCACGCAGGTTAAACTGCGCGCTCAAACTTATACCGCGCTGCTTGTTGTTAATAAAACCAGCCCAGCCACTGCTGATACATCGGTATACCCAGCAGGACATTCACCGGAAAAGTAATGCCCAGGGCGGCCAGCATGGCAAGACCAATGTTGGCGCCCGGTATCGCGGCTTTAATGGCAGCGGGCGCTGCAATATAAGAGGCACTGGCACATAAAGTCGCCAGCACCAGGGCGCTGCCCAGTGGCAACTGTAACATCAGCGCTGCAGCAATGCCCACCCAGGCCAAAACAAAAGGCGCTACAGCAGCAAAGGCCAATAACCTCCAGTGCTGCAGTGGCAGCGGCGAACAAACCCGCGCAGTACAAAGCCCCATTTCCAGTAAAAACATCGCCAGCATGGTTTTAAAACCACCAAGCAGTACAGGCGATAACGGCGCTAAACCTTCGGGGCCATAAGTCACGCCAATCAGCACCCCGCCCCCTAATAACAACACACCGCGGCTGGTTAAAGACTCACGCAAAATGCCACCTGCACTGCCCTTGCCGGTTAAACGCCGGTGCAACCAGAGCATCATCACAATGGCGGGAAGCTCCAGCAGCACCAGATATAAGGTGGTTTCAGCATTCAGTGGCAAGCCTGCCTGTTCGGCAAGCGCCAGAACCACGGCAAAAGTACCTGCACTGACAGAGCCATAATGTGCTGCAATACTCACCGCATCGTCCTGATTGAGCCTGACGAATTTTCTCAGCACCGGATAACACAACAGCGGCAGAATAAAACCAACGGCAGCAATGGTTAAAAGTTCCGGCACTATCTGTGCAGACAGCTGACCATGCAACGCAAGACCACCTTTAAGGCCAAGCACCAGCATCAATAAAATTGATAAAGTGTCATAAATCGACTGCGGCACTTTTAAATCGGATTTTAATAAACCAGCCACCAAACCCAATGCAAAAAACGCGATGACAATATCCGGCACTTTTTCCTCCTGTGATAAAAATTTGACTGAAAACCGCAGATTTACCCGGCCAGATGCAGCCTGAGCAACCCCTTGTGATTACTGGCTGGCGATTTTGCCTGTCTTTGGGTATATTGGATAATTAAATATAATCGACACACACATAGATAATCTTCAATGGATATCCGTCATTTAACTTTTCGTTTGCTGCAGGTGTATGTGCAGGTGGTGCGGCTGGGTTCAGTGTCAGCAGCGGCCAGAGCCTTACATCTGACCCAGCCAACAGTGTCGTTGCAACTGAAAAAACTCAGTGACGAGATAGGCTCGCCATTATTTGAACAGCGCCAGCAGCAGATGATCCCTACACATGTGGGTCAGCAGTTGTATCAGGCCGCTTGTGATGTGTTGGGGCGCTTTGATGATTTTTCACTGACACTGAGCGAAGCCGGGCAAGGCATGTCCGGCCATTTAAGTTTGGGTATAGTGACCACCGCCAGTTACGTGATGCCACAAATTCTCGGTGGTTTTTACCGGCAGTTCCCGAATATCAAAGTGACCCTGAATGTGGGTAACCGTGCTCATGTCCTTGGCCGTTTTGAGCAGCAACTGGATGATTTGTATCTATTTAGTCACCCTCCTATTGGTCATGCTGTGCAGGCCGCCCGTATTTTAAAAAATCCTTTGTGTCTGATAGTGCCGGCATCGCATCCTGCCAGTATCACGCACACCAGGCTGCATATGGCAACCTTGCGTCAGCACAGGTTTTTATTAAGAGAGCCCGGCTCTGCCACCCGGCTGATGTTTGAATCCTGGCTCAGCAGTCAGGGCATTGAACTTGGCGACACCATGCAAATAGAAAATAACGAAGCGATTCGCCTTGGCGTTGCCGCCGGTTTGGGTTTAGCTGTGGTATCGGCCCATAGCTTGCCGCGACAGCCTGACGACAGTATTCAGGTGCTGGACGTTGCCGGTTTTCCGCTGGACGGCCATTGGTATCTGGTAAGGCGAAAAGACCGGCGTTTGCCACAAACTGCTGAGCAGTTTGTGCGTTTTATCAGCCGGCATATTCATGATTGTGTGGCACCAGAGTGGATAGTGCCTGGCATCGACAATTTAACAACGGCGCTTGCTGCCACTAAACAGTCTGCTGCAGCGGTTTAAAAGCAAAACGCCCTTTGGGGTGAATGTGCTGCGCTTGATGTGTTTACCCTGTTTGCAGCTTTTACGGCGTTTGCTGCATTTACCAGGTTTTCTTCGTTTAACCGGGGCGCTTGCATAACTGCCGCAGCTGCATATTGTTTTCACGCTGTTTCAGGCAAACTAAAGCGGTTTTTATCTAACCCGTTTTTTAATGTTGCTTCAGCGCTTTAACCATGCAACTCATGCAATTCAGATAACTAGTGCAAACAGCGCAACTAATGCAAACAATGTAAGAGCAGGACAATTTTTATGATTGATTTACGCAGCGACACTGTCACCCGCCCGAACGCTCAAATGCGCGACCTGATGGCAAACGCAGCAGTAGGTGATGATGTATTTGGCGACGATCCTTCGGTCAACCGGCTGCAAGCTTATGCAGCAGAACTGCTGGGGTTTGAAGCGGCATTATTTGCACCAAGCGGCACTATGACCAATCTGATTGCGCTGATGAGTCATTGTCAACGGGGTGACGAAGCTATTGTCGGTCAGAACTGGCACACTTATAAGTGGGAAGGTGGCGGTATGGCCGTATTGGGCTCTATCCAGCCGCAACCTTTGCCACATCAGGCGGATGGTTCTATTGCGCTGGCCGATATCGCCGGTGCTATCAAGCCTGATGATCCACATTTCGCCCGTACCCGGCTGATTGTGGTGGAAAACACCACAGGCGGTCAGGTGTTGTCTGTTGCTTATATGCAGCAGGTACAACAGCTGGCGAAACAGCATGGTCTTGCCTGCCATATCGACGGCGCCCGTCTATTTAACGCTGCTACCGCTCTTGCCGCTGTGGATGGCTCGGATGTGTATCAAAAAGCCCGGGAACTGACCGCAGGTTTTGATTCTGTATCCATTTGTTTATCCAAAGGACTTGGCGCCCCTGTTGGCTCTTTGTTATTGGGTTCAGCAAGCTTTATCCAAAAAGCCATCCGCATCCGTAAAATGCTGGGCGGAGGCATGCGTCAGGCTGGTATTCTGGCGGCCGCTGGTTTATACGCACTGGAACATCAGGTAAGGCGTCTGGCAGATGATCACCACCACGCAGCACTATTGCAACAAGGCCTGAAGGCACAAGCTGAAGCT
>JAYRUI010000222.1:0-5659 GCA_041919175.1 Rheinheimera sp.
GGATCCTTTGGATCTGGACTTTATCAAAGCGGTAAAAGCGTTTTTACAACAACATCAAATCACGCTTTATAGTGAACATTTAAGTTATTGTTCGGCCGGTGGTCATTTGTATGATCTGATGCCTATTCCTTTTACTCTGGCCGCCGCCCGTTATACCGCAGAACGGATAAGGCGCGTGCAGGACATTTTAGGCCAGCAACTGGTGGTAGAAAATGTGTCTTATTATGCTGCGCCGGGGCAGGAAATGTCTGAGCTGGAATTTACCCTGGAAGTGTTAACACAAGCCGATTGTGCTTTGTTACTTGACGTGAATAACGTCTATGTTAACAGTGTGAACCACGGTTATAACGCCAGACAATTTATTCAGGCCTTGCCTTCAGCACGCATCCGCTGTGGTCATATCGCCGGACATTATCAGCAAACTGAATCTTTATTAATAGACACCCATGGCTCAGCCGTTTGTGAGCCGGTCTGGCAATTGCTGGATTATGCCTATCAATGCCATGGCGTATTTCCTACTTTGCTGGAGCGGGACTTTAACCTGCCGCAGATGCAAGTGCTTGAAGCTGAGCTTTGGCAAATTAAAGCCTGCCAGCAGCGCGCGGATCAGAGGGCAGCTGTATGAAAAACAACAGCCTGCCCGATAATAATTTCCAACAGCTGCAACTGGCTTTTGCCAAAGCTATCCGCAATCCGCTAAATCCGGTGCCAGCTGATATTGCAGCTGAACGCATGGCTGTGTATCAGGAATTATTTTTTAATAATGTACAAAATTTTGTCAGCAGCGCTTTCCCGGTGTTGTGCTCTTTGTATAACAGCGGCGACTGGCAGCAAAAAATCCGCCGGTTTTTCGGTGATGCCTCCCTGGAAAGCCCTTATTTTTTAGATATTTCCGCCAGCTTTTTTCAGTGGTTCAGCGATTTGGGTTTCACAGATGCAGAGCCACCTTTTGCGCTGGAGCTTGCGCACTACGAATGGCTGGAGCTTTATCTGACCACAACCAAAGCCGAAGATTTAACGCCTGCGGCAGAGGATCTCAGTGCAAAACTACAGTTATCAGAACTTGCACTGCTGCTTTGTTATCAATATCCGGTGATGCAAATCAGCCGCGATTTTCAGCCTCAAACCGCCGACGGCCCTTATTATTTATTGTTGTACCGCAACAGTGATGGCGAAGTGAAATTTGTCAGCCTGAATCAACTCAGTGCCAGCGCTTTGCAAATTTTGGCGCAAAATCCGGGTTTTACACTGGCAGACGTTGTAGCGCAATTACAGCTGCTCGCAGCGGGGACTGCACTTGCCGAACTTCAGCACGGAGCTACAGTGTTATTCGGCGAATTTTCCCAAAAAGGCGTGATCCGCGCTTTTCAAGCGCCATAAAATTCATTACCATAACCGCCTTTCTTTTAACCCTTCAGAGTGGGGATAACACTATGGCAGACGAGAACTTTAAAGAGTCTTTTGGTGTTGCTCAGTTTTTAGGTTTTATTGCAGTGTTTGTTGGTCTGCTGTGTCTGGTACCAATTTTACGCTGGCTGCAAATTCTCGGTTAATTTAACCCGGAAGCCGCAAAACCGCCGTTTGGCGGTTTTTTTGTCGGCGCAGCTTTTACCATGCTAACGATTTGATAATGAGAGTGATGCTTTAATGAATAAGCCAACAGAATTTACCCGCATGCTGGAACAAGTGATCAAAGCAGTGCCGGATTATCCAAAACCAGGCATATTGTTCCGTGATGTCACCAGTCTGATGCAGGACCCTCAGGCTTTTGCTGCTGTCATTGATAATTTTAAACAGCATTACGCCAATCAGGGTTTTACCAAAATTATTGGTACTGAATCCCGTGGTTTTATTTTTGGTGCGCCTTTGGCGTACGCTTTAGGTGTCGCTTTTGTGCCTGTGCGTAAACCAGGTAAGTTGCCACGTGAACGTATTGCCCAGAGTTATCAACTGGAGTACGGTGAAGATACGTTGGAAATTCATACCGACGCTATAATGCCTGGCGATAAAGTATTGTTAGTTGACGATTTATTGGCAACTGGTGGTACTATTGACGCCACAACGCAGTTGGTACGCCGTTTAGGTGGTGAAGTGGCTGATGCGGCTTTTGTCGTGAATCTGCCGGATCTGGGTGGTGATAAACGTTTGGCAGCACTGCAGTTAAAGGTTTACGCCCTGATTGATTTTGCCGGTCATTAAGCGGTGATGAGGTGGCGTGTTAGCGCCACCAAGTCATTCAGGTAACAAAGGAAGGCAGATGAGTTATCAGGTATTAGCGCGAAAATGGCGGCCACAGAATTTTGCCCAGCTGGTGGGGCAGGACCATGTAAAAGCAGCTTTAACCAACGCGCTCAGCCAAAACCGTCTGCATCATGCTTATCTTTTTACCGGTACCCGTGGGGTTGGTAAAACCACCATAGCCCGTATTTTTGCCAAAAGTTTAAATTGTGAAAAAGGCGTCACTGCCACACCTTGTGGTGTCTGTAGTGCATGTACTGAAATCGACAAAGGCTATTTTGTTGATTTACTTGAAATTGACGCCGCTTCCCGCACTAAAGTTGAAGACACACGCGATTTGCTCGACAACGTGCAATATGCGCCCAGCCGCGGTCGTTATAAGGTTTACCTGATAGATGAAGTGCATATGCTGTCAAAGCACAGTTTTAATGCACTGCTGAAAACGCTGGAAGAGCCGCCGCCTCATGTGAAGTTTTTGCTGGCCACGACAGATCCACAAAAACTGCCTATTACCGTGCTGTCGCGTTGTTTGCAATTTAGTTTAAAAGCGTTAAGCCAGAGTCAGATCAAGCAGCACTTAAGTTACATTCTGGGGCAAGAGCAAATTGAGGCTGAAGATGAAGCTTTGGCTTTGCTCGCCCGCGCAGCCAAAGGCAGTTTGCGTGATTCGCTGAGTTTAACTGATCAGGCCATCGCCCAGACCAACGGTCAGATTGCACTTGGGCCAGTGCGTGAAATGCTGGGCTTGCTGGAGCAATCCTGGGCAGAACTGCTGTTGCAAGACGTTCTCAACCGCGACCTGCCCATGATGCAACAACATCTGATGCAATTAATAGCGCAGCACAGCCAGTATCAGTCAGTGCTGGACGATATGCTGGCGCTGTTGCATCTGGCGGCTTTGTGTCAGTTCCAGCTCAACGCTGCCGAACTGGCGCTGACAGAATCCGCTTTTGTCAGGGCTGTTGCTAAAACTCAGCCGGCAGAGCTTATTCAGCTGTATTACCAATTACTGCTCAGTGGTAAAAAAGATTTAGCTTATGCGCCGGATCAGCGCATTGGCCTTGAGATGGCGTTATTGCGCGCTATTGCTTTTGTACCGGCCAGCGGCAACGAACCTTTGCAACAACAAGCGCAAAGTGGCAGGGCAGCAGCGCTGAGTGCCGCCGGTATTCCAGGCCAAACTGCAGTTGCGCTAACAGCGCCTGTTGTCACAGCTCCGCTTGGGGCTGCAGAGATGCAAACGCAGTCGCCGGCACAGCTGCAAACTGCGGTGGCGCCATTACAAGATGCAGTTGTGTCGCATCCTGAGACTTCTCATATTGTTGTGCAAGAGCATGGGCAACCCGCTCAGGTTGACACCGCAGCTGCTGCACATCAGTTGGTCACGGACAATCACAGTAGCGAAGCACCAGCCACAGTGGATCTGGTGACCGCCAGTATTCTGGCAAGGCGTGGTTTATCGGCTACTTTACCTGTTGGCGGAGTTGAAAACCCAAAAAAGTCTGAGCGCCAGGCGGCGCCCGATTTGCCACCCGCTGCAGTACCTCCATCGCAATCCGTATCGCAGAGGTCACAATCTTTTGCGGCTTCATCCTTAGCAGCACAAAGCGTAGCCCTGTCGGCAACAACACCCATGCAAGATACAGCTGCTGTTGATGTTGTGCCAGCGCCCATCCAACAGCCGCCAGCATCCCAGGTCGAGGTTTTGCAGAGCACATTTGCTGACACAACTGCGGTTTCTGCAGCAACTCCGGATGCGCAGCCCTCCGCGATCAACACTGAGCAACTGGCTGTTGCCAACACAGCGGCGCAAGCTGTTGAGACTCGTGTGGAAGTTAAGCTTGACGTTGGAGTCGACGTTGAGATGGGCGATGACGAAAACGAACCCGTCTCCACAGCGGCACAACATTATGCTGCGATGACAAACCAAAGTGATTCAGACGAAGAACCAGATCCTGTGGCTGACAGCGCCGGTGGTGACTGGGCATGGCAACAATATCAGGCGGAAGAAGCAGCTCCAACTGCGGCTGAAGCCACGCAGGAGCAGCTGTCATCGCAGGGCATGCCAATCCGGCATCAGTTGCTTGATAGCTTGCAGGTTATTGAACAAAATACCGATTTCTCCAGTGAGCTGATTGAACAACCCGAGTTATCGGCCGAAGCGCTAGGGCAGGTGATGGAGTTTGACGGTGTGATTGGTGCTCATAATTTTGCCGTCCGTTTTGCCAGTCAGGTGGACAGCTGGGCGGCACGGATCGACCAGCTGGCCATTGGCGGTTTAATGCGTTTATTCTTGCTGCACGCCAGTCCGGTGCTGCAGGGCAACCAGTTATTACTGAAAGTCAGTAGCAGTCAACGCCACCTGGATAATGAAAAAAACCGTTTGACCCTGGCCAAGGTTTTATCGGGATCTTTTGGCGCTGAACTTACCCTGACTGTTGAATTTGCCGATCTGGTGTCGGATTGCCCGCTGGCCATCCAGCAGCGGATTGATGAAGCGCGCAGGCTTTATGTCACCGGCCTGTTGTCACAGGATCCGCTGGTACTGGCCATGCAGCAGCAGTTTGATGCTCATTTGTTATTGGATAGCCTGACGGTCAGTTGATTGCTGTTTAAGCCAACAGTTAAACGAGCCCCGCCAAAGGCTCTCTTGTAATTTCAATTTTTTCTGATTATCGTGTCGCCACTATTGGCGGGAGTGCGGTTTTAGGAGCCTTGACTCTAAGTACAGTTCCTGGAGCTATGTTCCGTGAGAATTCTACCCGCTGTCCATTACGTTGCTGCCAGGGCAGCTGTACACAGGTAAAGTTTCAGCAAACAGGCTGAACCAACAAAAGAGAGCACAATTATGTTTAAAGGTGGCATGGGTAACATCATGAAACAGGCGCAGGCCATGCAGGAGAAAATGCAGCGTGCGCAGGAAGAAATCGCCAAACTGGAAGTGACAGGTGAAGCCGGTGCCGGTATGGTCAAAGTTACTATGCTTGGCAATCACAATGTGCGCCGTGTAAGCATTGACGACAGCCTGATGCAGGATGACAAAGACATGCTGGAAGACTTAATTGCCGCTGCGATTAACGACGCTGTGCGTCGTGTCGAAGAAACCAGCAAAGAAAAAATGGCTGGTGTAGCCGGTGGCATGCAATTACCACCAGGCTTTAAGATGCCGTTTTAATTCAGTTTATTGTTTCAGAAGGACGTTCCGGTATGGCAAAACATACACCCTTAGTGCAGCAACTCATTGATGCGCTGCGGGTTTTACCTTCTGTTGGGCCTAAATCAGCCCAGCGGATGGCTTATCAGCTGCTGGAACGTAACCGCGAAGGTGGAATGATGCTGGCCAAAGTGCTGGGTCAGGCCATGGAAAAAGTAGGGCATTGCCAGCAGTGCCGTACTTTTTCTGAAAGTGATAGTTGTGATT
>JAYRUI010000223.1:0-5656 GCA_041919175.1 Rheinheimera sp.
TGAAGATATTCGCTGGTAATGCCGTACCAGAACTCGCTAAGAAAATTGCCAGCCGTTTGTATATCAAACTGGGCGACGCCGAAGTCGGCCGATTCAGCGATGGAGAAGTCAGTGTGCAAATTAATGAAAACGTCCGTGGATCGGACGTTTTTATTATCCAGTCAACCTGCGCACCGACCAACGACAATCTGATTGAACTTATTGTGATGGTAGACGCCCTGCGCCGTGCCTCTGCCGGCCGCATCACGGCTGTTATTCCTTATTTTGGTTATGCCCGTCAGGACCGCCGTGTGCGTTCTGCCCGTGTGCCTATCACCGCTAAAGTTGTGGCAGACTTCCTGTCGAGCGTCGGTGTTGACCGTGTTTTAACAGTTGACCTGCACGCTGAACAAATTCAGGGTTTCTTTGATGTTCCGGTAGACAACGTGTTTGCTTCACCAGTGCTTTTGGAAGACATGCGTAAACGTGAATTCCAGGCGCCGGTGGTAGTTTCTCCGGATATCGGTGGTGTAGTACGTGCCCGTGCTATTGCCAAGCTGCTGAACGATGCCGACTTGGCCATCATCGACAAACGCCGTCCAAAAGCCAACGTAGCGCAAGTGATGCACATTATCGGTGATGTGAAAGATCGCGACTGTATCATTGTGGATGACATGATCGACACAGGCGGCACCCTGTGTAAAGCCGCTGAAGCCTTAAAAGAACAAGGCGCCCGCCGCGTATTTGCTTATGCAACGCACCCGGTATTCTCCGGCAATGCAGCGGAAAACATCGCCAATTCAGTGATTGATGAGCTGATCATCACTGACACCATTCCACTGAGCGCAGAAATGAAAGCCGTCAGCAAAGTGAAACAACTGACGTTAAGCGAAATGATGGCGGAATGTATCCGCCGTATCAGCAACGAAGAATCTATCTCTTCAATGTTTGATTAATGTTTCCATCCCCAATCTCTGAAGCTGCGGCTTCAGAGATACAGGGAGTAGAAAAGGCGCCAACCGGCGCCTTTTTCATTTGCAGCCCCCCTGCTCCGGTGCTATTATGTCGCGCTTTTTTCCGCCAGATGGCGCCTGAAAAAAGCATCATTCTGGTTTTCTGGTCGCGGAAACCAGAGCAATTCATTTTTGGAGATAAACATGTCTAACGCCATTTACACGTTAAATGCTGAAGTTCGTAACGACCTGGGGAAAGGTGCGAGCCGCCGCCTGCGTCACGCGGACAAAGTTCCGGCTATCATCTACGGTGGCGCTGCTGCCCCTGTATCTATCACGCTGGATCACTCTAAGCTGTTACAAGCTCAGGCCAACGAAGGTTTCTACACTCACATCCTGACTATCAACGTTGGCGGTGAAGAAGTGAAAGCAATCGTTAAAGCGATGCAACGTCACCCGTTCAAGCCAAAAGTTACTCACGTTGACTTCCAACGTGTTGAAGCTGGCCATGAACTGCACACTGTTGTTCCTGTACACTTCATCAACGAAGCTGCTGCAGCGAAAAAAGGTGGCATCGTTGCTCACCATATCAACGAAATCGCTATCACTGTTCTGCCACAAAACCTGCCTGAATTCATCGAAGTGGATTTAGCTGACGTTGCAGTTGGTGTAACTCTGCACTTATCAGACCTGAAAGTTCCAGCTGGCGTAGTTATCGCTGAACTGGCTAAAGGCGCTGGTCATGACCAGGCTGTTGTTTCTGTAAACAAACCAGCTGGCAAAGCAGACGACGCTGCTGAGTAATAATGACTGAAGTTATTCAGTTAGTCGTGGGCCTGGGAAATCCGGGCCCCGAATACAGCAATACACGTCATAACGCTGGTCAGTGGTTCGTTGAACAACTGGCCAGTCGTTTTAATACCTCTCTGAAAGCCGAAGCCAAATTTTTTGGCCTGACCGGCAAGTTCTTGTATCAGGGCCGGGAAATTAAATTACTGGTGCCCACCACTTTTATGAACTTAAGCGGCAAAGCTGTGCTCGCTATGGCGCAGTTTTACAAAATTCCACCTGAAGCGATTCTGGTTGCCCATGATGAAATGGCACTGGAGCCTGGCATTGCCAAGCTGAAACTCGGTGGTGGCCACGCCGGCCATAATGGCTTAAAAGATATAGCGGCCAAGTTTAGCAATAATCCGAATTTTTACCGCCTGCGGCTTGGCATTGGCCATCCGGGTCACAAAGACAAAGTCACAGGTTATGTGCTGGGCAAAGCGCCACAGCAAGAGCAAAAGCTGATCGACGACGCGCTGGACGAAAGTCTGCGTTGTTTTGAGCTTTGGCAACAGCAGGATCTGGTGAAAGCCCAGCATAGATTACATAGTTTTAAAGCCACTGTTTAAGCGCAAACAGCGATAACACTGGCAAACGCAGCAACTTTGTTTTGCTGACCAATTTCGCAGGCTCGCCCTGTATTTAGTTCAAAGGATCATCTCATGGGTTTTAAATGTGGCATCGTTGGTTTACCAAACGTCGGTAAATCTACTTTATTCAACGCGTTGACCAAAGCAGGCATTGAAGCGGCCAACTTCCCGTTTTGTACCATTGAGCCAAATACCGGTGTGGTACCAGTGCCGGATTTACGCCTGCAACAGCTGGCTGAAATTGTAAATCCACAACGTATTCTGCCAACGACGATGGAGTTTGTGGATATCGCCGGTTTGGTCAAAGGTGCTTCCAAAGGTGAAGGCCTTGGCAATAAATTCCTGGCCAATATCCGCGAGACCGACGCTATTGGTCACGTCGTACGTTGTTTTGAAGATGAAAACATCATCCACGTTGCCAATAAAATTGACCCGGCTGATGACATCGACACCATCAATATGGAACTGGTTTTGGCCGATATGGACAGCGCGGAAAAAGCCATTTTCCGTGTCAGCAAAAAAGCCAAAGCCGGTGACAAAGACGCCAAAGCTGAAATTGAAGTACTGGAAAAAGTGAAAAAACATCTGGAAGAAGGCCTGACCTTGCGTCAGCTGGATTTATCGGATGATGAAAAAGCTTTGGTTTCTTATATGAATTTTTTAACCATCAAACCAACCATGTACATTGCCAACGTACTGGAAGATGGTTTTGACAATAACCCGCATTTAGATGTGGTGCGTGCTATTGCTGCCAAAGAAGGCGCTATTGTGGTGCCGGTCTGTGCTGCTATTGAGTCCGAAATTTCTGAGCTGGAAGACGACGAAAAAGCTGAGTTTTTAGAGTCGATGGGCCTGGAAGAGCCTGGCTTAAACCGGGTGATCCGCGGTGGTTATTCTTTGTTAAACCTGCACACCTACTTCACTGCTGGTGTAAAAGAAGTGCGCGCCTGGACTATTCCGGTTGGCGCTACTGCCCCACAAGCCGCGGGTGTCATTCACACTGACTTTGAAAAAGGTTTTATCCGCGCCCAGGTGGTTTCGTTTGACGACTTTATCGCCTGTAAAGGTGAAGCCGGCGCCAAAGAAGCAGGCAAGCTGAAAGTGGAAGGCAAAACTTATGTTTGTAAAGACGGCGACGTGATGCATTTCCTGTTTAACGTGTAAGCTTCTTTAAGCGCTTTAGAAACAACAAAGCCACCTTGCGGTGGCTTTGTTATTTCTGGACATTGGCAAAGTAAAATAGGGTTTGCTTTGCCAATCCACTGCTTTACCAATCGATTGTTTATGCAATCACTATCAGCCCACAGGCCGGTAATTATCCTGCATTGGATAACTGCGGGCATAAAGCGCAAATATTGCTGCTGCCAACAGCGCAAAAGCGGCAAAAAAGAACATTAAAAATGCCGTTTCACTCAGGCCGCTTTGGGTGACCTGCGCTGTTACTGCCGGTGTTTTAATACTGTTATTGGCAAGTAGCACCCATAAATTACCGACTGTCACCGACAGGTTCCAGAAGCTGGTGATAGTGCCTTTCATCGCTGCCGGCGCCTGGCTATACGCAAACTCAAGGCCGGTGGCGGATACCAGTACTTCGCCCATGGTGAGCAGCGCGTAAGGCAAAATCTGCCACATAATATTCATCGGCGTGCCCAAATCCATCATCAGCTGAATGCTGCCAATCACAATCCAGCTTAAACCTGTCACTGCAATACCAGCGCCCATTTTGCGTAAAGAGGTGAGTTGCACACCGCATTTTTCCAGAAATGGATATAAAACCAGGTGGTTAAAAGGAATAAGGATCATCACCAGCGCCGGATTCAGCGCCTGCATCATGGCCGGTTCAAACCAATCGGGCTTTACCATGTCATTGGCCTGCAAAATCCAGGTCGACGCTTTTTGGTCAAACAAAGACCAAAAAGGCGTCACCAGCGCAAATAAAATCAAAATCCGAAGCACTGAGCGCACACCATCAACAGCAGCATCAGGATGCACAGCACGGGCGCGCTCCAGCTGCATAGCGGCGCCTGCCCCACCAAAGCCCATCACCAGCACCAATGCCAGACAAAGCGCCGCAACAATACCCAGCGAACTCATTTGTGATAAGGCATAAACCGCAAGCGCAGCACCAATCACAGCGACATAAAGACCCGAATTGGCCTGCCCTGCTTGTTTTGCCATTAAAGCAGTACGGATCACCGGTAAAAAACCATGTGGATTTTTTGGCTCGGGCGGCACGTTGACATAATTTTTGCGGCCTAACCAAAAAAACAACGTGGCGATAAACATCAGAATACCCGGAATACCAAAGGCAACAGCGGCGCCATAATACTTCAGCAGCAGGGGCATAAATAAAGACGCGAAAAACGAACCGAAGTTAATGGTGAAATAAAACCAGTCAAAAGCTTTGCGGGCCAGGGTTTTATTACTCTGGTCAAACTGATCGCCCATAAAAGACGACACTAAAGGTTTGATACCCCCGGAGCCCAGCGCTATTAAAAATAAGCCGGTATAAAAACCCTGTACGCTGTGTTCAAAAATGGCTAAAAACGCATGGCCCACACAATAAATTAAACTCAGCCATAAGATCGTGTTGTATTTACCAAAGAGCCGGTCGGCCAGGTAACCACCTAATAAAGGAAAAAAATACACACCAATCACAAAAGAGTGGAACACGTCTTTGGCGGCACCGGCTCTTAACTCTTCCGGAATGGCCAATAACAGAGCTGTCATTAAAAATGGCGTTAAAATATTGCGCATGCCATAAAAGCTAAAACGCTCACAGGCTTCACTGGCAATAATATAAGGCAGCTGTTTTGGCCAGCGCGGGCTGGTTGCAGCGTCTGAGGTTTGAGTTGTCGGGGTCGACATGGAGTCTCCTGTAATATTTTTTTATGCTTTGGCATAAATAGCAGTCTTGGCTGCAGTCGGAGCGTGGCTTCAGCCTACGCATGAATGGCGATACTAACGGAATTTTCCGCTAAACCCCAGCTTAAACCCGGCTAAGCCCATGGAATTTGGGGTAAAACTGGCTAAGCCGCGGTCAATCTGCATAGAAAAACAGCAAACGAACTGAATTCGCATTATTGCGGTAAAAAATGGGTTGACGTTAAAAACGCATCTGAGCATAATACGCGCCACTTGCTTAGGACAACTAAGACACAGTGGCTACATAGCTCAGCTGGTTAGAGCACAGCACTCATAATGCTGGGGTCGCAGGTTCGATTCCCGCTGTAGCCACCACTTAATTGTTGTTATCCAGTGTTGCGGAAATGGCGAAATTGGTAGACGCACTGGATTTAGGTT
>JAYRUI010000224.1:0-5655 GCA_041919175.1 Rheinheimera sp.
TGCCTCCGGTAAAGCTGTCACAAGCTGCTTCAATGCAGCCTGTTGTAGTCACAACAAGAATCGTTTTGCTGGCGCTGGCTTATCTCATCACCGGCCATTTATCGATGTTGCTGGCTGCGCCACCTGGTTTTGTCAGCGCCATTTTTCCGCCTGTAGGTGTAGCGCTTGCGACTGTGCTTATCTGGGGTTACCCAATGCTGCTTGGGGTGTTTTTAGGTTCAACGTTGCTGAATCTGAGTATTGCTGTGAGCAGTGTTGAACAAATAAATGCTGCCCAGCTGGCTATTGCTGTTGGGATCGCGTCTGGCACTAGCCTGCAATCATTTTGCGCCAGTTGGTTGATCCGCCGCGCTCTGGGTTTCCCCAATCCGCTGACTGACGATCGCCATATTATGGGCTTGTTGCTGATAGGCGGCCCGCTGACCTGCCTGCTCAGTGCCAGTGTTGGCACTCTGGTGTTATATCTGAATCAGATTATTACCCCCGGCCAGCTGAGTTTTAGTTGGTGGAGCTGGTGGGTTGGCGACTGTATCGGCGTATTTATTGCCACGCCGCTGATGTTTATCGCTTTTGCCAGCCCCAAAGAAATATGGCGCAGCCGGATCAGCACTGTGGGTCTACCGTT
Source organism: Rheinheimera sp. (assembly GCA_041919175.1). Lineage (GTDB taxonomy): Bacteria > Pseudomonadota > Gammaproteobacteria > Enterobacterales > Alteromonadaceae > Pararheinheimera. The sequence goes on from JAYRUI010000224.1 coordinate 626, forward strand.
GCTGCTGAGTTGCGCTTTGATGGTGGTGTTATTTTTTCGCACCATTGAAGATGAACAAAGCAGGCTGCAACAACGTTTTCATGAACAGTCCAAACTGATGGCGCAAAGTATCAAAGCGCAAATTGAGCTCTATACCAGCTCGGTGAGGCCCATAGAGCGTTTTTTTGCCGCCTCAGTCGATGTTACACCTGACGAATTTGCCACCTTTGTTGCGCCAACAGCAAAAAACCACCCCGGCATTCGCGCCCTGAGCTGGAATGAGCGGGTAACTGCAGCGCAGCGGCCTTTGTTTGAAGCCGCACTGCACAGCAGTGGTTTTAGCGGCAGACTGATTAGCGAACGCAATAATGCCGGTGAGCTGGTGCCAGCGGCCGCCAGAGCCGACTATTTCCCTGTCACCTTTATTGAACCACAAGCAAAAAACCAAAGTGCAATAGGTTATGACGTTGCTGCAGAGCCGTTGCGCCGGCAGGCCATGCAGATAGCGCGTGACAAGGGCGTAGCAACTTTCACAGCGCCACTGGCGCTGGTGCAGGACGAGCAACAAAAAACCGGCATGTTGTTGTTTTATCCGGTGTATACCACAGCACAGCCAGCCGATTTATTGTCTGAGCGCCAGCGGCTGTTGCGTGGTTATGTGGTGGCGGTGTTACATATCACTGAAGTGATTGGTTTTGCGCTTGCGGACTACCCGCCGGACAGTTTTCAGTTGCAGGTTGCGGATATCAGCGATGCTGCAGCGCAAATTGTATTTAATAATCAAAGCTCAACTATACCGGCTTACGCCAAGCCATTAGTATGGCAGGAATATTTTGAAGTGGCAGGACGCCGTTTTAGCATGGAGATTCAGCCAAGCGAACAATTTTTGCAATCACAAAGCAGCCTGCAGCCCTGGGCAGTGTTAACAGGTGGTTTGTTACTCTGTAGCCTGTTGGGTGGTTTTTTATTGTCGGCAACGGGGCGAGCCGAACAAGTGCGCCGTCAGGTACAACAACGCACCCTGGAACTAAGTGGCATTCTGGACAACGCCGCCGAAGCTATTTTAATTTTTAACGCGTCCGGCGGCATAGAGCGAGCCAACACTGCGGCTGAGCAGTTGTTTGGCTACAACAACCGCCAGTTATTAAAACTACAGATAGGTGCTTTATTGCCTCAAATGCAACAAGCCACTGAGGAATTTTTAACCGGCCGGCAAGGACGTCCGACCGAAGCTTTGGGCAAAACTATTAATGGCACCACACTGGAGCTGGAAATCAGCCTGAGCAGTTATAGCCTGCCAGGTCACCGCTGGTTTATTTGTTTACTGCACGACATCAGCGAGCGAAAAAAAATAGAACGGCTGAAAAGTGAGTTTGTTGCCACTGTCAGTCACGAACTGCGCACCCCGCTCACGTCGATTAAAGGCTCGCTGGAGCTGGTGAACGCCGGTGTATTGGGTGCGCTGCCGCCTGCTGCCGGCAATATGCTCAATTTGGCGCAAAAAAATACCGAACGGCTGGTGTTGTTGGTGAACGACATTCTGGATATAGAAAAACTCGAGTTAGGTGAAGCCAGGTTACAACTAACCTCCACCAATATCGCCGAGCAACTGGAACTGGCACTGCTACAAAATCAGGGTTATGCCAGCAATTTTGCGGTAAGCCTTCAGCTTGATATGCAACAACTTCCTGCAACAGTAACAGTGCTGAGCAACCCACAGCGATTACAGCAGGTGCTGAGTAACCTGATCAGCAATGCTGTTAAATTTTCCAATCCGGGCAGTACAGTGTTTATTGCAGCTGAACTAATACAAACAGAGCAACAACCTGAAGTTGTGATCAAAGTCAGAGATGATGGCCCCGGCATTCCGGCAGAATTTCGCAGCAGAATTTTCCAGAAATTCGCCCAGGCCGACGGCTCAGACTCCCGCCAACGCGGCGGAACCGGTCTTGGCCTTAGCATCTGCAAAGAGCTGATGGAAAAAATGCACGGCAGCATAGGTTATGAAAGCACCGAAGGGGCTGGCAGCACGTTTTTTATCAGCCTGCCGCTATCGGATGGCGAGGTTACGCCACAGCCCGGCTGAATGTGTTTTTCAGCTTGCAGCTGAGGTTACTATGCCGGGTTTCGCCCTGCACTTTTAATTGCATTTTAAAAGCGGTTTCGCCGCAAGGGCGAGCTACTTTCTTTGCTGACAAAGAAAGTAGCCAAAGAAATCACCCCGATAATCCTTCGAAAGCCCGCTAAAAATCAAAAGTTTGAGGCGCCGCCAAAACTCGACGGCTGCTAGCGTCAGCCGTCTCAAACAGTTGGCGTCTTAAAACCTCAAACTTTCAATTTTTATCGGCTCGGCTAAACGGGGAGGAAAGCCCTTACTGCTCAGGTATTTCGGTTTTGAGCGATATGTGAATATAGCTCGGACTATGTCAGGCAAATGGCAAGACCATACTTCATCATTACGGAGATAGTCAGCTAACTATTTTAAATATCAGTTGCACAATATCCTGAATATACAAACTCTTTTTCTAAGGCACCTTCATGAACCGATACAATTATCATTAGTTCAATTGCGTCGTCCAGTTTCATACGATGGATACGAACTGGAGATTCTTGAATCGCATTTCCAGTGCCAGTTACAAACTTGTCATAAGGAATGCCCAGTAGAAAACTTTCAGGAACATCAAAATCAGGAACACCAAACAAAACGGAAAAATGAAGGAATGTGTGCTCACTTAAAGCTAGATGTTCACTATCGACACTCAATAGTGGATAGATAGTATCTTCACGAGACTGCAAAAGCACCTCTACTCTTCTAGCTGAATCGTTAGCTGGCACTTCTGCAGAAACAACTGTCGTTTCACGAGCGACTCGCAAATACTCTGAGCCAGCAACACTCAAAGAAAACCAATGTCGAATCTCACCAGATATTTTCTGCGTAAATATTTTTCCGACATGCTCGACTGAATCAACACTTGTTATATGCCAACTTAATCCATCTTTCTCCAATGAAATGTGATCGATATCCATTCGTGCATTCTTCCAAACGGAATTCCCCCTGAAACCAATAAGGTGATCATGTTTTTTCGTGAATCCAGGGAAAAATAAAACTCTGCTACCAGCTGAATATATGAAAATTCCAAACCATCTTATACAGCCTGACGGATCTTGAAAAAATACTTTGCTTAGGCGCTTAAACGGTTGCCCACTTGAGGATAATAGGTTTTTTGTTGCTCTAGCTAATGGGTTTTCCTTGCAATCATCTACTCCGGGGCTCGTGTTTGGCATCGTATAATTTATGATTACCACATCCATTTCATTAATTCCTAAGTCTGAATATTGCCCGAGTTGTTTGATTCTATACCGATAAAATAAGACTTTATTTATGTATTGTTAGAAATGCATGCAAGAAAAGATAAGACACATTGCGATATCTTATCCCCGTTTAGCCGAGCCGATAAAAATTGAAAGTTTGAGGTTTTAAGACGCCAACTGTTTGAGACGGCTGACGTTAGCAGTCGTCGAGTTTTGGCGGCGCCTCAAACTTTTGATTTTTAGCGGGCTTTCGCAGGCTCACCGGGGGCGTTTTTTGCGTCACTTTTTGTCGACACAAAAAGTGACTCGCCCGCGGAGGCGAGTCTCCGCTGAGTGCCATGCCGCAGGCATCAAATAAAACAAATTTTTAACTCGTTAAGGCACAGCAGAAACCATCAGCTGAAAGCGAATGAATGACGGGTCAGTAAGGGAAATGACATGCAACATTACGGATGCCACAAAAAGGCAAAAGCAATTGCCTAAATAAGCCAAACCCCACTACCCCAGCATCAAATAGCCATTGGGAACTTTATCCGTTAAAAACTCCGCCAGCTGGGCTTCATTCAGCGGCCTGGCGAAATAATAACCCTGGGCGTAGTCACAACGGTGCTGGCGCAGCAGCTGCAGCTGGGCGCGATTTTCCACGCCTTCGGCCACTACTTTTAATTCCAGCTTTTGCACCATGGCAATGGTCGACACAATGATTTGATAATCAGCATCATTTTCCAGCATGCCAAATACAAAACTCTTATCAATTTTAATAATGTCGACCGGCATTTGTTTTAAATAACTTAACGACGAATAACCGGTACCAAAATCGTCAATGGCAAAATAAAAACCCTGGGCTTTCAGCGCCCGCATGGCCGTTAAAGTGGCTTCAATATTTTTCACCAAAGTACGTTCGGTCAGCTCCAGCTCAAAATGCGCTGCAGACAAACTTAAATCATCCAGCCAGCCGGCCAGTAAACCAGGTAAAGCCGGGTCTAAAAACTGCTCGGCTGACAGGTTAATGGCAATACGAATGTCCGGATAACCTTTTTTAATCAGCTCTTTAGCCAGGAAAAAGCTGTGCTGGAACACCCAATACCCCAGCTCTATCATTTGCGGTGAGTTTTCTAAAATGCCAATAAATTCATCCGGCGTGACAATACCTCGCACCGGATGTTGCCAGCGCAGCAGCGCTTCAAAACCGGCTAAACGGCCGGTGGCAAGTTCAATCTGGGGTTGCAGGCTTAAGCTGAATTGTTTCAGGCTGATAGCATCTTTTATTTCCCGCTCCAGCACTAAACGCTGCGCCAGGCGCTGGTACATTTGTTGATCGTATAACAGCGCATTGTTGCCGCCTTGTTCTTTGGCTTCGTACATCGCCATATCCGCTTGCCTGATGAGTTCATCCGGCACAGCTTCGGGGTTTTCGGTGGTGGTAATGCCAATACTGGTGGAAATATAAAACAGCTGGTTGCCAAGACTGATGGGCTGCTTAAAAGCTTCAAAAATTCGGTCGGCCACCTGATAAGGGTAATTCAGTTCATTGGATTGGGTCAGCACCACCACAAATTCGTCACCACCAAAACGGCAGGCAATGTCGGCACTGCGGATACAGGCTTTTAACCTGCTGGCGGCTTCTACCAACAGCTGGTCGCCGGCGGCGTGGCCTTTGCTGTCGTTAATTTTTTTAAAATCGTCTAAATCTAAAAACAATACCGAAATAGCGCCACTTTGCCGCTCAAGCCCTGCCA
>JAYRUI010000225.1:0-5639 GCA_041919175.1 Rheinheimera sp.
GATCTAAAAGCTCCGTGGTTTTTTACGCCATTGGCTGGGTGTTGTATTTGAAGTTGATGTTGATTTAGTGCTGGATGCCTCTGGTTTTGCTTATGGCGACCAGTGGGGCGGGCGTAATATAAAAGTGCTTTGTGAAGAAATAGAGCGGCTTGCCAAACATCATAAAGGTTACATCTTGTTGCCTCAGGCTTTTGGGCCTTTTAGCCAAGCAGCAGAACAAAAATTACTGGCGCGTGCTTTACCAAAAGCCTGGTTTGTCTGTGCCCGGGATAGTGAAAGTTATCAGCATTTATCTGCTTGTGTGGCCGGAAAAGCTGAATTACATCAATTTGCCGATTTTACCAATCTGGTGACTCCGGTATTGCCGGCCGTTGATAGCAAAATCAGTAACAACATCGATAACCCTATTGAAGGCCATATTCATAGAAAGCCACGTTGTCTGATCATTCCGAATGCGGCGATGTTAAGCAGTAAAAACCGCAACCAAAGCTGGCGTGAGCGTTATCTGGCTGTATTAAAACTTGCCATCGACACTGCACAGCAGCAGGGGATGACTGCTGTATTGCTGAATCATGAAGGGCATGCTGACGCGGATATTTGTCAGCAATTGGCGACGATGTTCAATCCGCAACTTCAGGTGATTGAAGAACCCGATCCCCGCAAAGTAAAAGGCTGGATTGCCACCAGCAGACTGGTGGTCTGTTCACGTTTTCATGGCTGTGTCAGTGCTTTGTCGTCTGGTGTGCCCTGTATCGGCACCAGCTGGAGTCATAAATATGAGGCGTTATTCTCCGAGTATCAGCAGGCGGAGTTTTTGATCCATGCAGATGTGACAGCGTCACAGTTGGCCATGTTATTTCAGCAAAGCCTGCAGAAAGTAATAGAGCCACAAGTGGTGAAGGCCATTGCCGATTTTAAAATACAAAGTGAAGCCATGTGGCAGCACTTGGTTCGCTCGGTAGCGCAGCATCAAAAACAGATGTTAAAGGCCGATTCAGATAAGGTTCAGTAGGCCATGGCTAGCATGGGGTGTCACATTTGACACAAATACCGCTATAATAGCCGGGTTTTCCGTGTCTTAGTGTGTCTTGTCTTTAAAACGGAACCAGGGAGCGTATTGGATGCTTGAATGGCTTTTATCTTTGCCGCGTTATGCTAAACGGGCAATTTCGGTGCTGGCAGATGTATTTTTTCTGACCGGTTCCATGCTGGTGGCAATTTATGTCACCCAAGAAGTGCCGACTGCAGCTTTATTGCAAACCTTCCCGATATTTCTTTTATCTGTGCCTATCACCATTTTAGCTTTTACCAAGCTGGGGTTATACCGGGCTGTGGTGCGTTATATTGGCCAGCATGCTTTAGGTGCTGTACTTGCCGGTATTTTAAGTAACGCCATGATTTTGGTGATGTTGTTCCAGCTGGTAGGTATTGCCGACAAAGGTAATCTGGTGTTTGTTTATGCCATTTTGGCGTTGGTGACCAGTGGTGGTTTGCGCCTGGTGGCGCGGATGTTTTTGTTCCAGCGTCATAACGGCCATAAACAACGGGTATTAATTTACGGTGCCGGCTCTTCCGGCCGTCAATTGGCCCAGGCGCTGTTTAATGGTGAGCAGTTTCACCCTGTAGCTTTTGTGGATGACGACGCCACTTTACAACGTTCGACTATTCTGGGGATCCATGTCGGCAGCCCGGCACAAATTGCCGCTATTGTAAAATCAAAAAATGTCAGCCGTATTTTGCTGGCGATGCCATCCGCCAGCCGTGCCCGCCGGCGTGAAGTGCTTGAATCTCTGGATAATCTGCCAATTCCGGTGCAGACAGTGCCTGGCATGAGCGACATTGTTGATGGCTCTATGCGTATCGACGAGCTACAGGATGTCAAAATTGAAGACTTGCTGGGCCGCGACCCGGTCGCGCCCAAACTCAAACTGATGCATGCCAATATCAAAGATAAAGTGGTGATGGTGACAGGTGCCGGTGGTTCTATCGGCTCTGAACTTTGCCGGCAAATAGTGCAATACGAGCCGACCGTTTTGGTGCTGTTTGAGGCCTCTGAATACGCTTTGTATGCCATAGAACAAGAGCTGAGCGCTTATGTGCAGGAGCTCGGGGTTGATGTAAAAATCAAACCAATTCTGGGGAACGTGCAAAAACAAACCCGTATTCAGTCGGTGATGCAAAGTTTTAAAGTGCAGACGGTTTACCATGCAGCGGCGTACAAGCATGTGCCTTTGGTTGAATTTAATATTGTTGAAGGCGTCAGTAATAACGTATTTGGCACCTGGCATGCGGCAGAAGCCGCAATCGCATCCGGCGTTGAAACTTTTGTATTGATATCTACAGATAAAGCCGTGCGCCCAACCAACGTCATGGGGGCTTCTAAACGACTGGCCGAGCTGGTGTTACAGGCGTTATCGACCCGTCAGCAACACACCCGTTTTTGTATGGTTCGTTTTGGTAATGTGCTGGGTTCATCGGGCTCAGTGGTGCCGCTGTTTCGTGAACAAATCCGCAACGGTGGCCCTTTAACTGTCACCCATCCGGAAATTATCCGTTATTTTATGACCATTCCTGAGGCTGCTCAGCTGGTTATTCAGGCCGGTGCTATGGGCAAAGGCGGGGATGTGTTTGTGCTTGATATGGGCGAGCCGGTGCGTATTGCCGATTTGGCCCGTCGTATGGTGCATCTGATGGGGCTGGAAGTAAAAGACGCCACACACCCGGACGGTGATATTGAAATTTGTTTCTCCGGCCTGCGTCCCGGTGAAAAGCTTTATGAAGAGCTGCTGATTGGCGAAAACGTGCGTCAAACAGCTCATCCGCGGATTATGGCGGCCGATGAGCTGTCGTTAAGCTGGAAAGAGATGAAAGAGCTGCTGCAACGGCTTGAGCATCATTGTGAGCAGTTTGCCGTACATCATATCGTTGATTTAGTGACTGAAGCGCCCACTGGTTTTAGTCACAGCAGTGCCATCACTGACCTGGTAGAACTGGCCGCCCGCGCTGCTGACGAGCCTGTGCTGAACGATAAAAACAGTACGGCTAAAGCTGCATCAGGCAAAGTGGTATTGCAACCTGTGGCAGACATGCCGGTTGGTGCGGCAAGAGCTGGCTGATCACAGGCAGCGCTGAAGTACAACCTCAACTACAAAAGTGCTGATTTATCAGCACTTTTTGCATTTTAGCGCCTCAGCATTTTAGCAACCTCGCATTCTTACGCCCGTGATTTCTATCGCGGTTTTAGCGGTCTTTTGCTGCTGAGAACAGTCTCACAGTTTAGCTGTCTGGCAATAACGAAGGTTGTAAAAACCTGCTTTGTTGCCACAAGGCTTCGGTATCAAATTGCTGGTTCCCGCCTGGACGGCTGGAACCAGCAATCAGCTGCTGGCATAAAGCCGCTGCGACATTGGGGTACTGCACTTGTTGTGGTGCTTTATCTGCGGCTAACCAATTGGCAATCACTTCGGTTGTTAACACATCAGTGCGCTGCGCTAACTGTAATTTGCAGAGCGCCAGCGCATTGGAGGCCTGCTCCATCTGGCCGAGCAGCGGTTTGACCAGAATTTTCTTTTGCAGCTGAAGCGCTTCACTGATGAGTTCAAAACCGGCATTACTGAGCACAGCATCGGCGCGCGCCAGATGTTGTTTAAAAGCGCTGTGACTGAGTGGATGAAAGTGCAAATGGCCTTGTTGCTCCGGCTGTAAACCAGGTGCATAAATATCAAAACGATAATTTTGCAGCGGCTTTAACCGGGCCCGCACCTGATGTTGATCCTCAAAAGGTAAGTAAACCAGCACCACATGGCCGCTTTTGTCGGTATGTTGGGCGGCATGCAGGTACTCAGTGCTTAAATCGACAATAGGCGGCGCTATTGCATCAGGGTTGCCAAAGTGGTGCCAGTGCAGGCCAAGCTGATTTGAAGCAGGGGCAAAATGGCGGAATATTTGCCGGCTCAGCAGGCTGTCGTCTTGTTTGGGGATCTGCTGTAAAAACGCATACTGATGACCCAGCGCGATACAGGGGGTGCCTTGTCGCCGCGCTGCCCAGGCGGTGACAGGTTCAAAATCTGTCAGTACTAAATCATAAGGCCTGGTATCGAGCTGCTGCTGGTCCCGCCACAACTGTTTTAAATTGGTTTGTTGCAGGCTTTGCCAATAACTGAGTTTGCCGGCATGGGAGACAAAAGTTAAACCACGGCGCCAGCTAAAATTGCCAAAACAATCCATGTCAAACAGGGCATCTTTTGCTCTGCCACTGAATAAAAAATCTACGCTGACGCCATGACGTTTTAACTGTGCCGCCATGGCTCTGGCTCTGCTGATATGACCGTTACCCGTTGCCTGCACGCCGTATAACAGTCTCATCCACACTCCTTAGTCAGTTATTGCCAGACCAACTCCTTAAAATGAGCCCGGCACATTGAAACGTAGCTGTCATTACCGCCGATCTGCACCTGTGAGCCTGCAGTAGCGGCTTTGCCTTGTTCATCCAGACGCACCACAAAATTAGCTTTACGGCCACAGTGGCATACTGTTTTTAATTCAATCAGTTTGTCTGCCCAGGCCAGCAGCGCCTGAGAGCCTGCAAAGGTTTCACCTAAAAAGTCGGTGCGAAGGCCAAAGGCCAACACCGGCACATTCAGCGTATCAACCACATCGGTGAGTTGTTTCACCTGGGCTTTGGTTAAAAACTGTGCTTCGTCAATCAGTACACAATCCAGTTGCCCCTGCTTGAGTAACTGCTGGCAACTCTGGAAAAAATCCAGCTGGTTATCAAAGACTAAAGCGTCCATCGACAAGCCAATTCGCGAACTGACTTTGCCAACACCATACCTGTCATCCAGTGCTGCGGTGTATATGGCCGCTGTCATGCCACGTTCCTGGTAGTTGTAGGCACTTTGTAACAGCGACGTCGATTTGCCGGCATTCATTGCCGAATAGTAAAAATAAAGCTGAGCCATCAGTAGTTCCTGCGCAAAATAACGTGGCAGTATAACAAGCTGAGGCTTATTTCCAAATGCTGACAGACAAAGATGGCAGCAGGATGTGAAAAGCATGGCAATTAGGTGACAATACACAGATAAATGATTGAGTGGGCTACAAATGCTGGTGGAGTCGCTGCGGCATTTGTTTTAATCTTCTGTGCATACTTTCTTGTAAGGAACTTGTGATGGATAAAATTCTGGTGCTAACCGTGGTAGCGCAGGTGCTGCTCATCAGCGTTGTGATGGTGATTATGGGGCGTCGTCGTTTTGCTGCTGCCCGTAACAAAGAAATTCACCTGTCGGCTTTTCGGACTATGGATTTGGCCGGTGCCAATGAAAGTGTAATCACCGCCAGCCGCAACTTTGATAATCAGTTCCAGATGCCGATGTTGTTTATTTTTGCCGTGCTGTTTGCGCTGCATTTTGGCATGGCCGATTTGGTGTTTGTGTTATTAGCCTGTCTTTTTGTGGCGCTGCGGTTATTACATACAGTGGTGCACATTACCTCTAACCATGTGAGGCTGCGCTTTAATCTGTTTTTACTCAGTTGTGTGGTGTTGTGGGCTTTCTGGGCCCGTATTGCCATCAAACTTTGGTAACAGCTTTGGTGTGCGGAGTATTGTGATGAACACGGCAGTATGGCCCTGGCTTGGG
>JAYRUI010000226.1:0-5626 GCA_041919175.1 Rheinheimera sp.
GGCTTTGTTGGCTTGTTGATCAGAACCCTGAGGTTTACCTAAAGTGGCAGTGTCACCTTCAATGTCGAGAATATCGTCCTGCACCTGAAACGCCAGACCCAAAGCCCTGGCATACTGCACTAAAGCAGCAAGCTCAGCTTCATCACGTTTTGGGCTGCATAACCATGCCATCTGTACGGCAGATTCTATTAAAGCGCCGGTTTTCAGCTGATGCATGGCTTCTAAGGCGTCTACCGTCATTGGTTTGTTGGTGTGCGCGAGATCAATAGCCTGACCACCACACATGCCGTTATAACCTGAGTGCATCGCCAGTTGCTGCACCATCAACAGCCGCTCTTTAAAATCGACCTGCTGATAGGGATGCGCTGCCAGCACTTCAAAGGCAATGGCCTGCAGCGCGTCCCCGGCCAGAATGGCTGTGGCTTCATTAAAGGCTCTGTGACAGGTTGGGCGGCCGCGGCGTAAATCGTCATCGTCCATCGCAGGTAAATCGTCGTGGATCAGTGAATAGGTGTGCAGGCACTCCAGTGCCATCGCCGGAGCGTCCAAATCTTCCAGACTGGCGCCGAGCATCTGGCCACAACTGTACACCAGAAAGGGTCGTATTCTTTTACCGCCGGATAACAGGCTGTATTGCATTGCCTGTAACAGTTCAGCATCGGTATTGGCTCTGGCATGCAGCAGAGCTGCCATTTTTTGTTCTACCCTTTGCTGGTAGAGCGGCAACACAGTTAACGCCACTTTATTCTCCTGCAGGTGGGGTAAAAGCAACCAGTTGTTCATTGTTGTTTTGTTGCAGCAACATGTGCACCTTTTGCTCGGCAGACTGCAATTGCTGCTGGCTGGCACGTGCCAGGGCGACACCCCGTTCAAATTGTTGCAGCGCATCATCCAGCGATAAGTCACCTTGTTCCAGCTGTTGCACTATAGTGTCCAGCTCGGCGATCATCTGCTCAAATTGCTGCGGATTTGCTTGCTTTTTGCTCATAATCCGACCCTTGTCAAAGAGTGCGCAAAGTTACCTCAGCGCGTGGTGCTGGTCAATCCAGAATGGCTGCAACGGTAACTAAATTTGCCGCACAAACCAAATATTTTTAAGCATTTACTGCTATTGGTCGATAACTCACTATAAGCTAAGATAAATCTGATATTTGTTAGGTATTTTTCGGGAGAATAATGTGGATTTAGCAACCGTCATAGGTTTAGTGGCCACCGTAGGCATGATGGTATGGGCTATGTATCTGGCTGCCGCTGGCAATCTGATGATGTTCTACGATTTTGTGTCAATTGTAATCGTGTTTGGTGGCACCATCACCGTCGTTATTATGAAATTCACTTTTGGTCAGTTGGGCGGCTCTTTCAAAGCCGCTGGCAAAGCTTTTATGTTTAAAAGTGAATCGCCCGAAGAACTGATTGAAAAAGCGGTACAACTGGCAGACTCAGCCCGCAAAGGGGGCTTTCTGGCGTTAGAAGAAGCAGAAATACCGAATCCGTTTATGCAAAAAGGTATCAATATGCTGGTGGATGGCCATGATGCTGATGTAGTGCGTGGCACGCTGGAAAAAGATATCGATCTTACTTACAACCGCCACGGACTTTTTATTTCCATTTTCAAAAATATGGGTGATTTAGGCCCGGCGATGGGCATGATAGGTACGCTGGTTGGTCTGGTCGCAATGCTGGCGAATATGTCGGATCCTAAAGCCATAGGCCCTGCCATGGCGGTGGCCTTGTTAACAACCTTGTACGGCGCCATCTTAGCCAATTGTTTGTGTATTCCGCTTGCCGACAAAATGGCCATCCGAAATGAAGAAGAAAAAATTAATAACCAATTGATCCTCGACGCCATTATGGGGATTCAGGACGGTCAAAATCCAAAAGTGATTGAAGGGGTGCTGCGCAATTATTTAATGGCGGCAAAACGCGAACCTAAAGCTGAAGCGGAGTAGCAGACAGTATGGCCGAGTGTCCAAAGTGCCCACCTCCCGGTTTGCCCGCTTATATGGGAACCTTTGCTGACTTAATGTCACTGTTGATGTGCTTTTTTGTGTTGTTGTTGTCGTTTTCTGAAATGGACGTACAAAAGTTTAAACAACTTGCAGGTTCCATGGCTTTTGCTTTTGGTGTGCAGAATAAAATTGAAGTGAAAGACATTCCCAAAGGCACCAGCGTCATTGCGATGGAGTTCAGGCCTGGCCGTCCCGACCCAACCCCAATCGATACCCTGCAACAGGAAACTGTTGATATGACGCAACAAACACTGAATTTTCAGGCTGGTGAAGAAGATTCAGCCGGGGGCAGGCAAGAGCAGCGGGAAGATAAAACCGGTGGTTTAAGCGACAATCCGGATGAACAAACTCAGGCGCAACCTGAAACTGAAACTGCGGCCATGCAGGAGCAGGTCAATGACATGGTGAAAAAAATTGCCGAGCAAATGGAGCAGCAAATTCAGGATGGTGCTATTGAGCTGGAATCACTTGGTCAGCAAATTATTATCCGTATCCGCGAAAATGGCTCTTTTCCTTCCGGCTCCACTTTTTTACAGCCGCGTTTTAAACCGATAGTGCAGCAGATTGGCGCCATTTTAAAAGACATTCCCGGGGAGATTACTGTATCCGGCCACACCGACAACGACCAGGTTTCGGATGAGCTAAACAGTAACAACTGGGAATTATCGGCCAAAAGGGCGGTGTCCGTTGCTGTTGAGTTGTTGCAGGGCACTGGTTTGGAAAAAGACCGGATTGTGGTGGTTGGCCATGCCGATACCCGTGCTTTAGTGCCGAATGACACGGAAGCAAACCGTCGGCGTAACCGCAGAGTGGAAATATCTATTATGCAGGGTAAAGCCAAAGAGTCGGCGCCTATTCAGCTGCAACCGCAAGTTCAGCCCCAGGCGCAACCAGCAAACCAACCGCAAGCTCAGCCTCAGACACAGCCTGCAACCCCAGTGGGTTAATGCTGTGTTGGCACTGTGTTTTAACACGGCGTTTTAACGCTCTGTTTTAAAAAGAATAAGCGGCATTGCGAGTAGGGCGTTTACAGCCTGACTGACAAAGAATGCCGCTTTTTTTGCCGATGACGTTATAATGCGCGCCAGTTTTTTAGCGGCGGTCTGGTTATGATTGAGTTTATTGTTAAGTTACACCCTGAAATTTCCATTAAAAGTAAGTCGGTGCGCAAGCGCCAGACGATGCTGCTGGAGCAAAATCTTAAAACCATTTTGTTGCAGCTGGATCCCGCTATTGTGGTGCGTAACTTATACGATCATTTAACCGTCACTTCGCCATCAGGTGATGACAACATGGCGCTGAAAATGGCCGAACAAATGCAATGCATCCCGGGCATAGTGCAATTTGCCCAGATGCAATCTTCCGAATTCACGTCATTACACGATATTTTTGAGCAAGTGCTGGCGGTGTACCGCGACCAGCTTGCTGGCAAAACTTTTTGTGTCCGGGTGCGCCGTCAGGGCAATCACGAGTTTTCTTCCATCGAAGCAGAACGTTATATCGGCGGTGGCTTAAACCAGCATATTCCAACGGCGCAGGTGAAGTTAAAACAGCCTGAAGTGACAGTGCAGGTTGAGATCCGCAAAGAGAAACTCATAATTGTGCGCCGTGCTTATCAGGGCATGGGTGGTTTCCCTTTGCCATCGCAGGGTGATGTGTTGTCGCTTATTTCGGGTGGTTTTGACTCTGCCGTTGCCAGTTATCTCATGATTCGAAAAGGCCTGCGTACGCACTACCTGTTTTTTAATTTAGGTGGCGCCGCTCATGAAACCGGCGTGCGGCAGATGGCGTTTTATCTGTGGCAAAAATACAGTTTGTCGCACAAGGTCAAATTTGTGTCCGTTGATTTTGCCCCTGTGGTCACTGAAATTCTGGAAAAAATTGACAGCGGTCTGATGGGGGTTGTGCTCAAACGCATGATGATGCGCGCAGCAACGACAGTTGCTGACAGTCTGAATATTAAGGCAGTAGTGACAGGCGAAAGTGTGGGGCAGGTGGCCAGCCAGACTATTGCCAATTTAAATGTCATAGACCGCGTGACCGAAATGTTGATCCTGCGCCCGCTGGTGTATCAGGACAAACAGGAAATTATTGATATTGCGCGTGCAATCGGCGCTGAAGATCTCGCCAAAACTATGCCGGAATATTGTGGTGTCATTTCCAAAAGCCCAACCATCAATGCGGTGCTGGCCGATGTAAACAAAGCGGAAGCGCGGTTTGATTTCAGCATTCTGGAAAAAGTCAGCCATGAGGCCAAGGTGCTGGATATCCGCACTGTGGAATATCAGGCCAGCGAACAGGTGGCCACTGTTGACACCGAAGCTGTGTTACCTGAAGGTGCAGTGGTGCTGGATGTTCGGGCGCCGGAAGAAACAGAACGCCAGCCGCTGACGCTAGACAGCCACCAGGTGGTTGAACTGCCGTTTTACAAAATCGCCTCCAATTTCGCCGCTTTGGCGCAAGACAAACAATATTATTTGTATTGTGACCGTGGCGTGATGAGCCGGCTGCAGGCGTTGCTGCTGAAAGAGCAGGGTTATCAGAACGTGGCTGTGTATAAAAAGCCTTGATCTTGGTTTAGATGATGCCGGATAGCTTTGCTGTCCGGCACCCATTGTGGCTTATAGCTCGCAGCCATTGTTCGCTTTCCCTCATCAGAAAAATTCTGCACTGCAACAATCAAATCCGCTGACAACTACAGCTGCCAGGGTTCGAGTTTTGCCGCTAAAGCAGCATAAAGCGCCTGATGCGCGGGTAACTGCAAATGATGCAGCGCCGCCTGTTCTAATAAATACCCTGTAATAGCACTGAGCTCAGTGCGCCTGCCCTGAGCAACATCCTGCTGCATGGAAGAGAAATTCTGCGCTGTGCTGCTTTGCACTTGTAGCAGCTGCTGATACAGCTCGCTTTCGGTGAAGCTCTGGCCACAGGCGTTGGCAACTAACACAAACTCAGCCAGCAGGTTTTTAATGTGTGGCTGAAACTCTGCTTTGTTCAGTTCACCGTTCCGGCAGTTGTGTAACGCCGTTAATGGGTTGATCACCGCATTTACTGCTAGTTTGCGCCATAAATACGGGGTGATGTCATCCACCAGGGTTAAAGGCGAAAACGCCTGACTCAGTTCTTGTGCTAAAGGCCAGTTGCACTGCTGCGCCGCCTGGTTACAAGGCGCCACTATCGTGCTGCCAAAGCCGGTGTGACGCAGGTGCAGGGCATGAGGTTTATAAGCACCATGGGTGGTACTGGCAAACCACAACCCCTGATGAGGCCCAAGCAAGGCTCTGACAGCGTCTAAAGTGCCCATGCCATTGTGACATAACACAATGTGCGCTTGCTCACTGAGCATAGGTAACAACGACTTGACCGCATCAACCACATCATAAGCTTTCAGCGGCACCAGTACTTTATCAAAAGGTCCGTTTTGGGCATTTTGCAGCATCATGGCATAGTCCTGACTGCCACTGCTAAAACGGTAACACAGCGACTTTGGCTGTTTTTGCCACAGCAACACCGGCTGCTGGCACAATTGCCAGCGACTGGCCGCCAATAAGCCTATGGCGCCTTTCCCCACCACCAGCCAGGGCGTTTTCATGGCAGCTCCTGTGGCCAGGCGGGCG
>JAYRUI010000227.1:0-5623 GCA_041919175.1 Rheinheimera sp.
TAAGTGGCCTGATGCTACTGGTGGCTATGGTATCAAGTTACAGTAATGCCCATTTTCATGCGCTGAAACAACAACAGGAAATTGGCATTAAAAGAGCATTGGGCGCCAGTAAGCAGCTGATTTTCATGGAACTGCTGAGTGAAAACTGGTTAACAACGGCCCTTGGTGCTTTGTTGGGTGTTGTGGCTGCGCTGGCGCTGAATAAAGCGCTGGCAAGCGTGATTAGCCTCAATGCACTGAGCTGGTGGTTACCGCTGCTGATGAGTCTGGTGTTGCTGGTTTGTGTCACAGTGGCAACATGGTATCCTGCCCGGATTGCAACTTCGGTTTCTCCGGCAACAGCCACTAAGACTTTATAAAATATGGCAAATATTCTGATCATTGATGACAACAACGCGGTATGCACTGCACTAAAAACCTTGTTTGAGCTGCAGGGTTACAGTGCAGTTGCAAAGGCGGATGACACGCAGGCATTGGCTTATCTGGCGGCGCATCAGGTGGATTTAATTTTGCAGGATATGAATTTTGCCAAAGGTGAAATGACCGGTAGTCAGGGTAAAACTTTGTTTTATCAGCTGCGTACTTTATACCCCGACACCCCTGTTATTTTAATGACGGCCTGGACCTCTATCGATATGGTGGTGGAGCTGGTCAAAGCAGGTGCCTGTGACTATATCGCCAAGCCCTGGGATGACGAGCGTTTATTAACCACAGTGCGAAACGCGCTGAAACTGCGGCAGTTGCAGCAGTCGCAGCAGCGGTTGGCGCAACAACAGCAGGCGCGGCTTGCAGGTTTTGCCGGTAAAGATTTATGTGGTTTGGTGTTTGCCAGCAGCGCCATGGAGCAACTGTTGCAAATGGCGCTGCAGCTGGCACCTTCCAATGCGGCGGTGCTTATTACCGGTGAAAACGGCACCGGCAAAGAAGGCATAGCCCAGGTACTGCACGCCAATTCCGCCCGCAAACACAAAGCGCTGGTAAAAGTAAATATGGGTGCGTTGCCAAGCGACTTAATGGAAGCTGAGCTGTTTGGCGCCGAAGCCGGTGCTTACAGCGGTTTGACAAAAACCCGCATTGGCCGTTTTGAAGCAGCAGACGGCGGCACTATTTTTCTGGATGAAATTGGCAATTTGTCGTTAAGCGGCCAGATGAAACTGCTGCGGGTATTACAAACCGGTGAGTTTGAACGATTAGGCTCCAGTGTCACCCGTAAAGTGGATGTGCGGGTACTCAGCGCCACCAACAGTGATTTAACTAAAGCCATCAGTCAGGGTACGTTTCGCCAGGATTTATATTACCGGCTCAATGTTGTTGAGCTGCATCTGCCAGAGCTCAAAGCGCGGCCAGACGATATTTTACCCTTAGCCCGGTTATTTTTACGCGGCGAAAAAACCTTCTGCAAAGCCGCTGAGCAGGCGCTGCTTAGCTACAGCTGGCCTGGCAATGTGCGTGAACTGCAAAATATCTGTTTGCGCGCTTTGTTGCTGTCGCCAACAGCCGAAATTCAGCTGCAGGATTTAGCCTTGCCGCAAGAGGACAGCAACCCAAAGCGCAGTCTGGAAGATTTTGACCGTAACCAGATAGAACAGGCGTTGGTGCAAGCCGGTGGCGTCGTGGCCCGCGCCGCCAAAACCCTCGGCATCAGCCGGCAGGCGTTATACCGGCGTATGGAGTTTTATGGCATTGCTACGCCTTAACCAACTTGCTCAGAGGTTCTGGGCAGGGCGGTCGAAACCCGTGAGTCTGGCGCAGAAGATCTGGATAAGCTGGCTGTTATTCAGTGGGTTATTGCTTGGGCTACTGCTGGTGATGGTGCCAGAGCCGCTGTTGATAAGTGCAGTGTTGCTGCTGTTGCTGTTATTGGCGCTGGTGCTGCGCCGTATCCTGGCGGGCTTTGCGCTAGAGCTAAAGGCGCTGCATCTTTACACCGGCAATTTGCAGGATCAGGCTTATCAATGCAGTGCCAATAAAGCGGTGTTGGCTGATTTATTGCCACTTGCCACTGCACTGGACCATATGGCGGCAGCACTTCGTCAGCAACGCGCTGGTTTATATCAACGCGAGCTGCTGCTGGATACCGTATTACAAAGTAGCCCTGGCGCCATTATTCTGACCGACGAACAAGGCCGGGTATTATTCAGTAATCCGGCGGCGCGCCAGTTGGTCAACCAGGGTAAACGTTTTGAAGGTTTACTGCTGAGCGAAGTGCTGCAGCATTTGCCGGAACTTGCCAAAGCTTTACCGCAGTTTTTACACAGTGCTGAACCCGGTTTGTTACATTTAGGTGAGCCTGCCGCTATCTGGCATTTGTCGGCCAGTCAGTTTTTACTAAATCAACGGCAACATCAGCTTTACCTGCTAAAACCCATGACCCAGGAAATTCAGCGCGAAGAGCTCAGTGCCTGGAAAAAACTGTTACGAGTCATAGGGCACGAGCTCAATAACAGCCTGGCGCCTTTGTCGTCTTTGGCGTATTCGGCGCGGCAGCTGGCGCCAAGTGCTGAGCTTCAGCAAATTCTGCTGACCATTAGCGAAAGGTGCAGCCATCTGAATCAGTTTTTACAGGCTTATATTCAGTTTGCCAAATTGCCGCCGCCAAAGTTTGCGCCTGTGAACTGGCCTGGCTTAATTAATCAATTACACGACCATTATGAGTTTGAATTAATTGGGGATTTACCCGCTGATCCCTGGCTCATGGATCAATCCCAGCTGATGCAGCTGTTATTAAATTTACTGAAAAACGCCCATGAAGCAGGTGCAACCGCCGAAGGCATCACGCTGCGTTTTAGCCAGCAACCCCAGTATTTAGTGATACTGCTGCAAGACAACGGCGGTGGTATCAACCCGGCTTTGCTGGAGCATGCTTTGTTACCGTTTTTCACCACCAAAACTCAGGGCTCCGGCATTGGTCTGACGTTATGCCGTGACATAGTAGAAGCCCATGGCGGCCGCTTAGTGTTAACCAACAATGACGGAGGGTTATTGGTCCAAATACAGTTGCCGATCCGGCTCAGGCAAACAAGCAGCGAAATGCACAACACTGCATTTTAAAACCGCCTGGTGTTGCAAAACCTGAGTGTACTTCGTCGCTGCTGCGCTGGCCTTATTTGCGTTTCCTTTGTTAAGATGGTTCTTTCAGCCATATAGCCATCCGGTATTCAGATGCAAGTACAACAAAGTTCAGTGATTTTACCAACAGCAACAGGCCCGATGTTGTGTCAGTTGTTTAGCCCTGTATTGCCGCAGCATGCTGCATTGCAAAACCTCAGCTCAGAAGAGAACACGCAGCAAAAAGTACCGGCTATTTTGTTTTATTCCGAGATTTTCCAGATCACTGCGCCTATTGTCCGTGCCGCCACTATGCTGGCCGGTTTGGGTTTTCTGGTGCTGGTACCTGAAGTGTTTCATGAGCTGAACCCACAAGGCACTGTGCTGGCTTATGATGACGATGGCAAAAACAAAGGCAATCAGGATAAATGGCAAAAACCATTGCCGGCGCATGACAGCGACGTAGTGGCCATGCTGGATTATTTAAAAACGCTGAGCAGTTTTAATGGCAAAGTCATGAGTTATGGGGTGTGTATTGGCGGTCATCTGGCATTTCGGGCGGCACTCAATCCGGCCATCAGCGCCGCTTGTTGTTTATATGCCACCGACCTACATTCCGACACTTTACCTGCTTTGGTGGGCGACCAGACTTTAGAGCGTGCCCGTGAAATCAAAGGCGAACTGATGATGATTTGGGGCAAACAAGACCCGCATATTCCGCCGGAAGGCCGGGCGAAAATCTATCAGCAACTCAGTAGCAAGCAAGTGAATTTCAGTTGGTTTGAAGTAAACGCCCAGCATGCTTTTATGCGCGATGAAGGCGAAAGGTACGATCCGGCGCTGGCGCTATGGGTGTACCAGCAAGCGCGGGATTTGTTTTTGCGCAGTTAAGCGTGTTGTTTGCTACCGCACGTCCTTTCCACGAGCAACATGCCCAAAAAACGCGAACACCAAAATGAAGAAGCCTGCTGTTTCAGCAGGCTTCTTTTTATAACTGGCTGAAATAAAACGCTTAACAGCCTATACTGTTGGGCGTTGTCATATTTATTTCAATAAAAGGGCCCAGAATGCACAAGTGCAAGCTGGCTCCAGCCTAGTGAGTGAAACAATGTCTTTGTCTGAACACCTGTTTATTATTTTGTTGTTAATCAGCGTCAGTGCGTTTTTTTCGATGTCGGAAATTGCACTGGCGGCGTCACGTAAATTGCGGCTACGGCAGTTATTGTCGGAAGGAGAGCCTCGCGCCAAGCTGGTGCT
The DNA here is from genome assembly GCA_041919175.1 of Rheinheimera sp. Classification (GTDB taxonomy): domain Bacteria; phylum Pseudomonadota; class Gammaproteobacteria; order Enterobacterales; family Alteromonadaceae; genus Pararheinheimera. The sequence continues at coordinate 4,306 of JAYRUI010000227.1, forward strand.
GGATTTACAGGAACACCCGGGTAACTTTTTTACCATTATTCAGATTGGCCTGAATGCTGTGGCCATTTTGGGTGGTATTTTGGGTGAAGCCGCTTTTACCCCCACTTTTGTTGAGTTGCTGCAACTGGTGTATCAGGGCCCGGCGCTGCAATCTTTAGGCTTTGGTTTGTCGGTGTTTTTTGTTACCGCCTTATTTATTCTGTTTGCCGATTTAATGCCAAAACGTCTGGCCATGCTGGCGCCAGAGCAAGTGGCTGTTGCCGTAGTACGGCCCATTTTATGGTTGCTGGTGATTTTAAAACCTCTGGTGCTGCTATTTAACGGTTTGGCCAATATGTTTTTCCGTTTGTTTAATGTGCCGATAGCCCGTAAAGACCAAATCACACCTGAAGATATTATTTCGATGATGGACGAAGGTGCCGAAGCCGGTGTCCTGCGCCAGCAGGAGCATACCTTGCTGGAAAACGTGTTTGACATGGACCAGCGCACCGTGACCTCGGCCATGACGCCGCGTGAGAGTTTGATTTATTTTTTATTAAAAGAATCCACCGACAGTATTAAAGCAAAAATTGCTGAACATCCGCATGCCAAATTTATTGTCTGTGACGAAGCGCTGGATAGAGTAGTGGGTTATGTCGATACCCGCGATATTCTGATGCAGGTGCTGCATGAACAGTCAATTTCGTTAACCCGCGAAGGGGTGCTGCGCACGCCGCTGATTATTCCCGACACCTTGTCTTTGTATGAAGTGCTGGCGCATTTTAAATCCAGTGGGGTGGATTTTGCGGTGATTTTAAACGAATACGCGCTGGTGGTTGGCATGATCACCCTGAACGATGTGATGAGCATTGTGATGGGCGAGCTGGTTAATTCTGAAGAAGATCAAATTGTTAAACGTGATGATAATTCCTGGTTGGTGGAAGGTTTAACGCCGCTCGATGATGTGATGCGGGTATTATCGATTGACCATTTCCCAGATCAGGAAAACTACGAAACTATCGCCGGTTTTATGATGTATATGCTGCGTAAAATTCCAAAACGCACCGACTTTGTGCTGCATCAGGGGTACAAGTTTGAAGTGGTGGATATCGACAGTTATAAAATTGACCAGCTGCTGGTCACCCGGGTGAAAGCCACGCCAGAGGGCAGTTGATCGCTCTTTTGTGCTGAGTTTTTAGCTGCTGCCGCCATAAATAAAGGCCGGATCTTCTCCGGCCTTTTCATTGATATCGTTGTTTTAAATCAGTTTTTAAAACATGTTTCTGCTTGGTATTTTACTGCGCTGTGACCACAAGCGTTGTTTGGCCGCGGCTTGGGT
>JAYRUI010000228.1:0-5608 GCA_041919175.1 Rheinheimera sp.
TCAGTTCCAGCAAGTTGAACTGCGTGATTTTTATGAAAAATTTGAACGCCTGCACAGTATGACCCAAATGTATTACGACCAGCTCGGTGATTTGGTCAGCGGTTATATGTCCACGTCGTCTCACCAGATTAACGAAAGAATGAAACTGTTGACCATGGTGTCCGCGGTGTTTATCCCTTTGACTTTTATTGTCGGTGTCTACGGTATGAACTTTGACAATATGCCGGAGCTGCATCTGGAAACCGGTTATTACTGGACTTTGGCCGGTATGGCAACATTAGCCCTTGCGATGATGCTGGGTTTTAAAGTGAAACGCTGGTGGTAGGCAAGTATTAAAGCCTGGCCTTGCCACCCTACACCTTTGTTCTTTTGATAAAAATCACAAAAATGTCGTTGAATTGACTATAAAACAACAGGGCGGCTGCGGTATCATCGCGCCTCTTTTTCAAACCGGTCAGGCAAACGCCAGACAACAGGTTGCACGGGGTGGGCATGGCTGAAAATCAACTGCTGGATATCAAAGAAATCGTACGCGATAGCTTCGACGAGCAGGAGGTTGAACAGCTTGGTGTCAAACTTAGTGCGCTGGAGCCGGAAGAAATTGCTGTTGCGCTGGAAGCGATGCCGCTGGAGCAGCGGATCAGCACCTGGCAAAGTCTGCATGCCGATGAGCAAATCCACGCCCTGACCTACATGCGCGACGACGCGCGTGAAAACATCTTTAAACAACTCGATGACTCAGAGCTGTCGGCGCTGGTTGAGCGGCTGGATGTTGATGACCTGATTGAAATGCTGGACGAGCTGCCAGCCGCCGTTTATCAGGAAGCCTGCTCAAAACTCGATGCCAGCGAAAAACTCTGGCTTGCCACTGCCCTTGCTTACACCGACGAGCAGTGCGGCCGTTATGCTGACCACGACGTTTTAACCATCCGCAATAACGCCAAAGTGCGCGACGCGATCCGGCTATTTAAAAAACTCAATGAAGACGCGGAATACCACGACGCTTTGATGGTGGTTGACCGTACCGGCCGTTATGTCGGTTTGTTGCTTGCCACCAATATCCTCGGCCAGCCCAGCCACTTACCCCTGGTTGAGTTTATTGATGATGAAGCCCCTGTGGTTGAAGGTGTAATGGATTTGGATCAGGGCTCTGACGTAGTCGCGCGTTCAGGTTACACCGCTCTCGCGGTCATTGACGATGAAGGCAAATTACTGGGCCGTATTTCCATAGGTGAAGCGCTGGAGAACGTGCGTCGTAGCCTGGAAAGCCAGTTTATGCACACGGCCGGTCTCGATGAAACTGAAGATTTGTTTGCCCCTGTGCTTAACAGCGCCAAACGCCGTGCTATCTGGTTGGGTATTAACCTGCTCACCGCATTTTTAGCCGCCTGGACTATCGGCCTGTTTGAAGCCACTTTGCAACAAGTGGTGGCACTTGCAGTGCTGATGCCAATCGTTGCCAGTATGGGCGGCATTGCCGGTAGTCAAACCTTAACTTTGATTATCCGCGGTTTAGCCCTTGGCCAAATTACACCACAAACTTACTGGACTTTGTTACGCAAAGAACTGGGGGTTGGGCTCATCAACGGTCTGCTTTGGGCCGCGGTGATAGCTGTCGTCACTTACTTCTGGTTTGGCGATATGATCATCGGCACTGTGATTGGGCTTGCCATTATTATCAATATTCTGGTGGCCGCAGCTTCAGGTGTGGTGATCCCGGTGTGGCTTGAAAAAGCCAAAATAGACCCCGCGCTGTCAGGTTCGGTGATTCTAACCACCATCACCGATGTGATTGGATTTTTTGTTTTCCTCGGGCTTGGCACCCTACTGCTGTTACCCTGACATTCAGATTTAAAAAAACATCAGAAAACCAATAGCTTTGCTGTTAATTCACCATAGCATCACTACAATATCAGCTGGAAAACGTCAGGCTGACAACACCCCCGGAGTTTGAATGAAGATCGCTTTGTTATCACGCAACGCCGAGCTCTATTCCACCAAAAGACTGGTGGAAGCTGCCATTGCACGCGGCCATCAGGTTGAAGTGATAGATCCTATTTTGTGTTACATGAATATCAACCACAATGCGTTATCCATTCATTACCGCGGTGAAGCCTTAACCGGCTTTGATGCTGTGATCCCCCGTATCGGCGCTTCAATTACCTTTTACGGCAGCGCCGTTTTACGCCAGTTTGAAATGATGAATGTGTATTGCCTGAATAACGCCGCCGCCATTGGCCGGGCCCGCGATAAACTGAATTCTTTGCAGTTATTGGCGCGCGACGGTATTGGCTTGCCTATCACAGGTTTTGCCGATAAACCCGGTGATATTCCGGATTTAATTGAAATGGTCGGAGGCGCGCCGCTGGTGATTAAACTGCTGGAAGGTACTCAGGGGATTGGTGTGGTGCTGGCTGAAACCCGCACCGCCGCAGAAAGTGTGATAGAAGCTTTTATGGGGCTGAACGCCAATATTTTGGTGCAGGAATATATTAAAGAAGCCAAAGGCGCCGACATCCGCTGTTTTGTGATTGGTAATAAAGTGGTGGCTGCGATGAAACGTCAGGCCAAAGAAGGTGAATTCCGCTCCAATTTACACAGAGGCGGCACAGCCACTAAAGTAAAACTCAGTAAAGCCGAGCGCCAGACAGCGCTCAAAGCTGCCCGCTGTATGGGGCTGAATGTGGCAGGTGTCGATATTTTGCGCTCCAACAATGGCCCTGTGGTGATGGAAGTGAACAGTTCACCCGGCCTTGAGGGTATTGAAGCCGCCAGCGAAATTGATGTGGCCGATGCCATGATTGACTACCTGGAGCAACAAGTGCAACGTCATCTGCAAAAATCGCTGGATAAACAAATGGATAAAGTGTCATGACTGAATCAGATCTGACCCGCGCCACAGCAACAGTAAGCCAGGCCGAACCTTTTGAATTTGGCGACAGCATTATTGCGCCGGGCAGCCGTGCTGTGGTTGATATTCCGTTTGGCAAACTTTATACCCACACTGAACTCAATATCGGCGCCCATGTCATTCACGGCAAAAGGCCCGGGCCTGTGTTACTTATTACAGCAGCTTTACATGGTGATGAAATTAACGGTGTTGAAGTCTGCCGGCGTTTATTAAAGCTGCCTAAACTCAATACGTTGCGCGGTACTTTAATCGTTGTGCCTATCGTCAACACTTACGGTTTTGTGCAGCAGTCGCGTTATTTGCCCGACAGGCGCGATTTAAACCGCAGCTTCCCCGGCAGCGAAAAAGGCTCACTTGGCAGCAGGATGGCCTGGCAATTTACCGACCGCATCTTAAAAAAATGTACCCATGTCATCGACTTACATACCGGCGCTATTCATCGTTCTAATCTGCCGCAGGTGCGTGCTACGTCGCGCGATAAAGTGTCGCTGAAAATGGCCGAAAGTTTTAACGCGCCCATTATTATCAAAGCCGCCAGCCGTGACGGAACTATGCGCGGCACCGCCAATAACCTCGGCATTCCTATTATTTTGTATGAAGCCGGTGAAGCGCTGCGCTTTGACGAGCAATCCATCAAAATTGGTGTGCGTGGCATTGTCAATGTGATGCACAGCCTGGGTATGTTGCGTTCTGTAAGGAAACAGGAAAAAACCCAATCTTTGTTTTCGAAAAAAAGCAGCTGGGTTCGGGCTGAACACGACGGCATCGCCCGTTATTATTTTGGCCTTGGGCAAAAAGTAGAAGTCGGTGATGTCCTGGCGCATATCTATTCGCCCTACTCCGACTTTGAGGTGGCGGTCACCGCTACTTTTAGCGGCATTATTATTGGCCGCAATAACTTACCGCTGATCAACGAAGGTGAGGCTTTGTTTCATATTGCCGAAGTCAGCGAGCTGGAAGAAGCTGAAAAAACCATAGACGCTATCAGCGACGAAGTAGACAGCGCTATGCCGGCGGTGCTGGGCGGTGAATTTGGTTTGGTATAACCATAAAACCAGACAGCAAAAAGCCAGGTATTTACCTGGCTTTTTTAATGCGCTGTGCTCGTCGGAGCGCTTTAGCTACCAAAGCAAATAAACAGGTTATTTTTCAATGACCACATCATAAGCCAGCAGTTTAGGCACTTTTTGTTGTAACTCTGTTTCAATTTTATCCAGCTCACGCAAACGCTGACAGAATAAAACCGACTTTGCTTCCAGCTCTTCGGCTTTGGCATCCAAGCCTAAATTAATTTTACTGATGAGCTGCTCTACACTTTGCCAGTCCTGACTTTCACTGCGTTCAAAGTTGTCGTCGGTTTGACGCAAGGCGTCACGCAATGCCCCCCACACCGCACCCACAGTATTTTTGGCAAGGGCTGTCAGGTTATCTTTCAGTTCACCATGTAAAAAAGCGTCCATCTCATTCAGGCTTTGTGGCGCCAGATAAAAATGCTCACCGCTTCTGACAAAACGTGACATCAGCTGATAAGTGGTTTCCCGCACCAGTGCCTGCCATTCTTCCTGCTGGCTTTCATTCCCCACACCAATCAACATGCCTTCGATGGCCGATAAACCCAGCTCAACACTGTCTACCGCAATACCCACCACCTGAGGCACAAACTTGCGCATGCCCTGGCTGTATTGTTCCAGCAACAAAGTGTCCTCAGGCGACAGAGTGATCCAATAACCCTGAATAAACAACTGTTTGTCGTTATTGATCTGAAATTGGGTTCTGTCGTCGGTGAGCACCCGGATTTGTTCAGGGGAAATCAGAATACCGTGCCGAAATGCCATCTGGCATTCATTGGCAACAGCAAAAGCAGAATTCAGCAGCACGCATAGATAAAGAAAAAATCGCAATCGCCACCCCGGCAACCAAACACCCATAACAACCCAGAGGATAACAAAATTATCAGTGCACCGCATGGGCTGGCATCGCAGCACAGCCTCTGTTGGTCTGAGACAAGCCTTTAAATCATCAGACTAAAGGGTCGAGTTTTAATGCAGCTTCAACAATTTTTATCTGACTGGCGCCATGCTCGCGTTTGGTGCTTAACCGCTCTGTACCAACCAGCACTTCCACACCGGCATACAATTGCTGTTTGACCAATACCGCGGTTTCAGTCATCAGCTGCAGCCTTTGTTGCTCTAACCTTTTAATATCTTCAATCAGCGCCACAGCCACGGCTTTTTGCGCTTCAAATTCTTCAATAAAAGCATTGATATGCTCGTTGGTGGCATCAGATTTATCCAGCTTTTTCAGCTCATCAATGCCCTGTTTAATTTGTTCCATCTCAAGTTTGATGGCTGTGACGTTCTGGCGTAGCGCCTGCTGTTTTTCTACCACAGGGTCAATACGGCGGTTTAAATTCAGCTTTAACGAACTTTCAGAGGGAGAGCCCAAGACTCCGGCTTTAATGCCTAAATCCAGATAAAAACTGCCGCCCACTACTTTGCCTGTCAGTTTATCTTCAGGGCCTGCCACCACCATACGGGCCGCTACTTTGCAGTGGTTAATTTGCTTCGTTGCATGAAAATCACCTTCAGCGTCAATCTCTGCATACTGTGCCAGGGTACAACGCACATCACCTTTGGCTTTGACGACGGTGCTGAATAACTCTTCGTTGTCATCAGTCGTCAACTGATGGCCGATAAT
>JAYRUI010000229.1:0-5607 GCA_041919175.1 Rheinheimera sp.
CGGATCTTTTTTATCGACACCCTGGTTAATGTCTGGGGACTGTTTACCAATAGCACTTAGAATGGCGCATGAATTGGCATCAAAACCCATGTCTGAATGCACATAACCGATGTCGCGGATAGTGCTGCGGGTTAGTTCTTCAATATCGACCCAGGCTGAAGTTGTAATTTCACCACCAACCAGCACCATACCGGTCTTGACGAAAGTTTCGCAGGCGACACGGGCTTTTGGATCTTGCTCCAGAATGGCGTCCAGTACCGCATCAGAAATTTGGTCAGCGATTTTATCCGGATGTCCTTCAGAAACAGATTCAGAGGTAAAAATGTGTTGTGCCATGTAACGTGTTCCACAAGTTGGTTGTTAATGCGCCAGGCGCTGGAATTTTGGGCTGCGTATTCTATTGAAAGCGATTTGGCTTGGCTAGTTTTTTCTGCCGCCCGGACGTCTTTCATGCCGTCACTATACGCGTTATCGGCAAAGTGGATCAAAACTTTGCGTTTAAATCTCTGTTTGAAGATTAAAATTTGCCAATAGCCGGTAGCTCTGGGAAAATGCCGCTGAACTAATGCCACCATGTAAAAAAGCCAACGCAGCACAATGTTTTGCCGTCAGAGCAACTCTGCGTTGAAGACCACAATAACCGGATAACCATCTGACAATAGTAGCAGGAGTGACAATGCCATCTCGTAAACAACTCGCCAACGCCATCCGCGCCCTGAGCATGGATGCAGTACAAAAAGCCAAATCGGGTCACCCTGGTGCACCAATGGGCATGGCGGATATCGCCGAAGTACTGTGGCGGGATTATTTAAATCACAACCCACAGGATCCGGGCTGGCCTAATCGCGACCGATTTATTCTCTCCAACGGTCACGGCTCTATGCTGTTGTATTCTCTGCTGCATTTATCAGGTTACGACTTGTCAATTGATGACCTAAAACAGTTCCGTCAATTACATTCAAAAACACCGGGTCACCCTGAATATGGTTATGCACCAGGTGTTGAAACCACCACGGGCCCATTAGGGCAGGGCATTACCAACGCCGTGGGTATGGCGATTGCTGAGAAAGCATTGGCGGCACAATTTAACCGCCCTGGCCACAACATTGTGGATCACCACACTTATACCTTTTTAGGTGATGGTTGTTTAATGGAAGGTGTTTCACACGAAGCTTGTTCTTTGGCCGGTACTTTAGGCCTTGGCAAACTGATCGCCTTCTGGGATGACAATGGCATTTCAATTGACGGTCATGTTGAAGGTTGGTTTACCGACAACACCCCAGCCCGTTTTGAAGCCTACGGCTGGCACGTGGTGCGTAACGTTGATGGTCATGACTCAGAGGCAGTGCGTGTTGCTATTGATGAAGCCCGCACTGTCACCGACAAACCAACACTGATTTGTTGCAAAACTATTATTGGTTATGGCTCGCCGAATAAATCGGGTAGCCACGACTGCCACGGCGCACCACTGGGTGACGCTGAAATTGCCGCTTCCCGCGAGTTTTTACAGTGGGAATATGCGCCATTTGAAATTCCGGCCGACATCTATGAAGGCTGGAGCGCCAAAACCAAAGGTGCTGCTTCACAACAAGCCTGGCAACAACAGTTTGCCGCTTATGCTGCAGCGTACCCGGAGCTTGCCGCAGAACTGTCACGTCGTTTAGCCGGTGAATTACCTGCCGACTGGCGCGAAAAGTCAGACGCTTATATTGCGCAGTTACAGGCAGCGCCAGCTGCTATCGCGAGCCGCAAAGCGTCACAAAACGCGTTAAATGCCTTTGGTCCGTTATTGCCTGAGATGTTAGGTGGCTCAGCCGACTTAGCAGGCTCTAACCTGACCATCTGGTCGGGCAGTAAAGGCGTGAGTAATGAAGACGCCAGTGGCAACTACCTGTATTACGGTGTACGTGAATTTGGTATGTCCGCCATCATGAATGGTATTGCACTGCATGGTGGTTTTATCCCTTATGGCGCCACTTTCCTGATGTTTATGGAATATGCCCGTAACGCAGTGCGGATGGCTGCATTAATGAAACAACGGGTGATTTTTGTTTACACCCACGATTCAATTGGCTTGGGTGAAGATGGCCCAACTCACCAGCCGGTAGAGCAGCTTGCTTCACTTCGTGTAACACCAAACCTGATGAACTGGCGCCCGTGCGACCAGGTGGAATCGGCAGTGGCATGGCAAGCGGCCATTGAGCGCACTGAAGGCCCTACCACGTTAATCTTTACCCGGCAGAATTTAGCGCAACAAGCGCGCACGCCAGCTCAGGTTGCCAATATCCGCCGTGGTGGTTATGTGCTGGTGGATTCTGTTGGCACCCCAGAGCTGATTTTTATTGCCACCGGCTCAGAAGTGGAATTAGCAGTGCAGGCAGCAGCGCAGCTCACGGCCAAAGGCAAAAAGGTACGGGTTGTTTCTATGCCTTCTACTGATCTGTTTGAAGCGCAGGACGCCGCTTATCGTGAAGCTGTTTTACCGTCAGCTGTCACCAAACGTGTTGCGGTTGAAGCAGGTATTGTTGACAGCTGGTATAAATATGTTGGTTTAACCGGCAAAATCATCGGTATGACCAGCTTTGGTGAATCGGCGCCAGCCGAGCAGCTGTTTGAATATTTCGGTATTACCACAGCCAAAGTGCTGGCGGCAGCCGAAGAGTTATTGGGTTAATCCCAACGAATAAAGGGGCTTTTTGCCCCTTTGCTTTAACTGAATTTCGGAACAGCATGACTATTCGAGTTGCAATCAACGGCTTTGGCCGGATAGGCCGCAATATTCTGCGCGCCATATATGAAAACCAGCTGCAGCAGCAGATTAAGGTGGTAGCAATTAACGAGCTGGCCGATGCCAAAGGCATGGCGCATTTGCTGAAATACGATAGCTCCCATGGCCGTTTCCATTTTCCGGTTGAGCTCAATCAGCAAGAGCTGAGCGTGGCAGGGGATGCGATTCGTCTTTGTCATCAGGCTGATCCGGCAACTTTGCCCTGGGCAGAACTTAATGTTGATGTGGTTTTAGAATGTACGGGGGTATTTTCCAGCCGTGCTGATGCCATGTTGCATTTAACAGCCGGCGCTAAAAAGGTGCTGTTTTCGCACCCGGCGGGCCATGATATAGACGCCACTGTTATTTTTGGTGTGAATCATCAGCAACTGACACCGACAATGCGGGTAGTTTCAGCTGGCTCCTGTACCACCAACTGTATAGTGCCGGTGCTCAGTGTATTGGATGAAGAGTTTGGTGTGGAAAGTGGCACTATTACCACTATTCATGCTTCGATGCACGACCAGCAAGTGATTGACGCTTATCACCCGGACTTGCGCCGTACCAGAGCTGCCAGCCAGTCGATTATTCCGGTCGACACTAAACTAGCCCGGGGTATTGAACGCATCATGCCGCATCTGGCTGGTCGTTTTGAAGCTATTGCAGTGCGGGTGCCTACGCTCAATGTCACGGCAATGGATTTAAGTGTCACCCTGCATCAGGACGTGACAGTGGCAGAAGTGAACGCAGCTCTAAAAAATGCCAAAACAACCTTATTAACCCAAATTCTGGACTACACCGAAGAGCCTTTGGTGTCGGTCGACTTTAATCATGATCCACATTCCTGCATCGTGGATGGTTCACAGACCCGGGTCAGTCATAAACGACTGGTGAAGTGTCTGGTGTGGTGTGACAACGAGTGGGGCTTTGCCAACCGGATGATCGATACCGCCCTTGCCATGATGCAATCCGATTCTACTTTTATTTCAGAAGGAGTTTGTCATGTCAGTAATTAAGATGGCTGATTTGGATTTAGCCGGAAAACGTGTGCTTATCCGCGAAGATTTGAATGTGCCGGTAAAAAACGGCAAAGTTACCTCGGATGCCCGTTTGCGTGCAGCTATACCCACTATTGAGCTGGCACTTGCCAAGGGCGCCAAAGTGATGGTGTGTTCGCATCTGGGCAGGCCGGAAGAGGGCGTTTATGACGCTGAGTTTTCGATGTTACCTGTGGTCGAGTATCTGAAAACAGCACTAAAAGCGCCTGTTCGTTTAGCTGCTGAGTACTTAGATGGTATCGATGTAGCCGCCGGTGAAGTGGTGGTGTTTGAAAACGTGCGTTTTAATAAAGGTGAAGGCAAAAACGACGAGACTTTGTCGCGTAAACTGGCGGCTTTATGTGACGTTTTTGTGATGGATGCTTTTGGCACTGCCCACCGTGCTCAGGCCACGACGCATGGTGTAGCGCGCTTTGCGCCAATCGCTTGCGCTGGTCCTTTGTTGGCAGCTGAACTTGACGCTTTAGCTGCTGCGCTTAAAAATCCCAAAAGACCTTTGGTTGCTATTGTTGGTGGTTCAAAAGTTTCGACTAAACTGACTGTGCTTGAATCTTTATCAACTATTGTTGACCAATTAGTTGTAGGCGGCGGTATCGCCAACACCTTTATCGCAGCAACAGGGCATGATGTTGGTAAGTCTCTGTGTGAAAATGATTTAATTCCGGAAGCTCAGCGCCTGATGGCTGCCGCTAAAGCCAATGGTGGCAATATTCCGGTGCCAACAGATGTGGTCACAGGGAAGGCATTCAGCGAAGACGCTATTGCAACACTTAAAAAAGCGACTGATGTTTCCACTGATGACATGATTTTTGATATTGGCCCTGACAGCACAGCTGAATTGGTGAACATCTTAAAAACTGCCGGTACTATAGTGTGGAATGGCCCTGTTGGTGTGTTTGAGTTTGAGCAGTTTAGCGCTGGTACCAAAGCAATCGCTGAAGCGATAGCACAAAGTGATGCTTTTTCTATTGCCGGTGGCGGTGACACTTTGGCTGCTATTGATAAATACGGTGTTGCCAACGATATTTCATATATTTCTACCGGTGGTGGTGCTTTCCTTGAGTTCTTAGAAGGGAAAACTTTACCGGCGGTTGAAATCCTTGAACAACGTGCACAAAGTATGTAAAAGCAATGTTATAGCTGCAGCAGCTTAGAATAAAAGCTGACCGGACAATCCGGCACTCAACAATGATTGAGACCTTTGTGCTGTTGCATCACCCTGATACCCTACAGTAAAGAGAGACAACTATGGCTTTAATATCGTTACGTCAGATGCTGGACCATGCAGCTGAGTTTGGTTACGCAGTACCAGCATTTAACGTCAACAACCTTGAACAGATGCGCGCTATTATGATGGCTGCAGATGCAACGGACAGTCCGGTGATTGTTCAGGCATCAGCTGGCGCCCGTAAATATGCCGGTGCGCCATTTTTGCGCCACCTGATTTTGGCAGCAGTGGAAGAATTTCCGCATATTCCGGTAGTGATGCATCAGGATCACGGTACGTCGCCAGCCATTTGTTTACAGGCTATTCAGCTGGGTTTTTCATCTGTGATGATGGATGGCTCTCTAGGTACCGATGGTAAAACACCAACGGACTATGCGTATAACGTTGATGTGACGCGCCGTGTTGTTGAAATGGCGCACGCTGGTGGTGTTTCTGTTGAAGGTGAACTGGGTTGCCTTGGTAGCCTGGAAACAGGTGCTGCAGGTGAGGAAGACGGTATTGGTGCTGATTGTGTATTAAGTCATGATCAGATGCTGACAGATCCGGAAGAAGCT
>JAYRUI010000230.1:0-713 GCA_041919175.1 Rheinheimera sp.
AGTTACAGTACGCACCAATGGGCGTCGCTGATATGGGCGTGTCGATTTTTGCCATCGAAAAAGGCTACATGAAAGACGTTGAAGTTGCGAAAATTCTCGACTTCGAAGCGGCCCTGCTGGCTTATATGCACGCAGAGCACGGCGCATTCATGGCTGATCTGAACAAAACCGGTAACTACAACGACCAAATCGAAGCCACTATTAAAGGCGCGATTGAGAAGTTTAAAGCGACTCAGACCTGGTAATTCAGGTATTGGCATCGGGTGGTGGTAACACCACCCTTCGTTGAAATTTTCGGAGATTAGTCATGGCCGGCGCAAAAGAGATAAAAAGTAAGATCGGGAGTATTAACAATACTCGTAAGATCACCAGCGCTATGGAAAAGGTTGCAGTCAGCAAAATGCGCAGAGCGCAAGAGCGGGTTGCACAAAGCCGTCCATACGCTGAAGGTATGCGCAAAGTGATCGGTAATATCGCTAACGGTACCCTCGAATTTCGCCACCCGTTCTTAACAGAACGTCCGGTGAAAAACGTGGGTTACATTGTGATATCAACAGACCGGGGTCTTTGCGGCGGCTTGAATACCAACGAATTTAAACGTGTGATGATCGACCTCAAAGCGTGGAAAGAACAAGGCGCCAATGCTGAGTTTGCCGTGATCGGCAACAAAGCCACTGCCTTCTTCAAACGTTTTGGCGGTAAAGTAGTTGCAC
>JAYRUI010000230.1:723-5581 GCA_041919175.1 Rheinheimera sp.
GTTCAGGCGATACACCACGTTTGGCTGATGTCATTGGTACTGTGCGGGTGATGCTGAATGAATATTCTGAAGGCAAAATCGACCGTTTATTCCTGGTATACAACAACTTTGTAAATACCATGAAGCAAGAGCCAGTGATTGAGCAACTCTTACCTTTGCCAAAAGCAGAGCTGTCAGCCAGAAGTCACAGCTGGGACTACATTTACGAGCCAGATCCAAAAGCTATCCTCGAGAAGTTAATGGACCGCTACGTAGAGTCTCAGGTTTATCAGGGTGTTGTGGAAAACGCAGCCAGCGAACAGGCTGCGCGGATGGTGGCAATGAAGGCCGCTACCGATAACGCCGGCAACCTGATGGATGACTTGAAACTGGTTTACAACAAAGCCCGTCAGGCAGCAATTACGCAGGAACTGAGCGAAATCGTCGCCGGTGCTGCCGCTGTTTAACGCTTAGGTTTACAGGTTTGAGAAATTAGAGGAATTAACATGAGTCAAGGTAAGGTAGTCCAAATCATTGGCGCCGTTGTGGATATCGACTTTCCACAAGAATCGGTACCTGGTATCTATGACGCGTTAAACGTAACAAACGGCGACCTGGCTGGTTTAGTACTTGAAGTACAACAGCAGTTGGGTGGCGGTACTGTTCGTACCATCGCGTTAGGTTCAACTGACGGTCTGCGTCGTGGTGCTGAAGTGGCGAACACTGGCAAAGCGATTCACGTACCTGTAGGTAAAGCAACGCTCGGCCGTATCATGAACGTGCTGGGCGAGCCAATCGACGAAGCGGGCCCAATCGGTGAAGAAGAGCGTATGCCAATTCACCGTGCTGCACCAAGCTACGAAGATCAAGCTGCTTCAAACGCACTGTTAGAAACCGGTATCAAGGTTATCGACCTGGTATGCCCGTTTGCGAAAGGCGGTAAAGTTGGTCTGTTCGGTGGTGCCGGTGTAGGTAAAACCGTAAACATGATGGAACTGATCCGTAACATCGCAATCGAGCACAGCGGTTATTCAGTATTCGCCGGTGTAGGTGAGCGTACCCGTGAAGGTAACGACTTCTACCACGAAATGAATGACTCAAACGTTCTGGACAAAGTATCACTGGTGTATGGCCAGATGAACGAGCCGCCAGGAAACCGTTTACGTGTAGCTCTGACCGGTCTGACAATGGCCGAGAAGTTCCGTGACGAAGGTCGTGACGTACTGTTCTTCGTAGATAACATCTACCGTTACACCCTGGCCGGTACTGAAGTATCAGCTCTGTTAGGCCGTATGCCATCTGCAGTAGGTTACCAACCAACGCTGGCCGAAGAGATGGGTGTACTGCAAGAGCGTATCACTTCAACCAAAACTGGTTCTATCACTTCTGTACAAGCGGTTTATGTACCAGCGGACGACTTAACTGACCCGTCACCAGCGACGACGTTCTCTCACTTGGACGCTACAGTAGTTCTGAGCCGTAACATTGCTTCTCTGGGTATTTACCCGGCGATCGACCCACTGGACTCTACTTCTCGTCAGTTAGATCCACTGGTGATCGGTAAAGAGCACTATGAAGTGGCTCGTGGCGTGCAGTCAGTACTGCAACGTTACAAAGAGTTAAAAGACATCATCGCGATCCTGGGTATGGACGAACTGTCTGATGAAGACCGTACTACTGTATTCCGCGCTCGTAAAATCCAGCGTTTCCTGTCGCAGCCGTTCTTCGTTGCTGAAGTATTCACTGGTTCGCCAGGTAAATACGTTCCGCTGAAAGAAACTATCCGTGGTTTCAAAGGCATTCTGGAAGGTGAATTTGATCACATGCCAGAACAAGCCTTCTACATGGTTGGTTCTATCGACGAAGCAATCGAAAAAGCGAAGAAGCTGTAATTTTACAGCTTTAGGAGAGCGAAATGGCGATGACAGTACAGTTGGACGTAGTAAGTGCTGAAGAGAAAATTTTCTCTGGCCTTGTTGAGTCCATTCAGGTTACTGGTAGCGAAGGTGAACTGGGTATTTTACCTGGTCACATTCCACTGCTGACTGGCATCAAGCCAGGTATGGTTCGGATTGTTAAACAGTTTGGCGAAGAGCATCTGATTTATGTTGCCGGTGGCGTGCTGGAAGTTCAGCCGCACAGTGTAATAGTGCTAGCCGACGTTGCAGTCCGTGCTGAAGACCTGGATGAGCAAGCCGCCCTGGCCGCCCAGAAACAGGCACAGGAAGCGATGCAACATGCCGGCGCTGACTTTAACTACGCAGAAGCTGCGGCTCAACTGGCCGAAGCAATTGCTCAGTTACGTCTGATCCAGAAACTGCGCAAAAAGTAATTTTTTTGCTGAGTCTGAAAAAGCCACCGCAAGGTGGCTTTTTTTATGCCTTTTTATCAGCCATATCCTGAACAGCAAGCAGTAGCTGCCGGACTGGCTGCTATTTTATAGCCGTTCAGTTAAAATCGGCCAATAACCACAAAAGGATTGGCAGATATGGCTTTAAACGTAGTGATCCTGGCGGCCGGTAAAGGCACGCGGATGAAATCCACCCTCCCGAAAGTACTGCACAAAGTGGCCGAACGCGCCATGGTGCAACATGTGATTGATACCGCCAATTCCCTTGGCGCCGCACAAATTAACCTGGTGTACGGTTATGGTGCCGATCAGCTGAAAGCTGGTTTGGGCGAGCAGCCGCTGCATTGGGTGTTGCAGGCCGAACAGCTGGGTACTGGCCATGCTGTGCAACAAGCGGTGCCGCATATTGCTGATGACGACACTGTGCTGATTTTATATGGTGATGTGCCGTTAACCCGCAAAGAAACGCTGGAAAAGCTGCTGGCGGCGCGCCCTGCTCACGGTTTGGCTGTGCTGACCGTCATTTTGGATAACCCAACTGGTTATGGCCGTATGGTGCGGGAAAACGGCCTGGTGGTGGGTATTGTGGAGCAAAAAGACGCGACGCCAGAGCAGCTGAAAATTCAGGAAGTGAACAGCGGTATTATGGCGGTGCCTGGTAAGCAGCTGAAACACTGGCTGGCCAACTTACAAAATAACAATGCGCAGGGTGAGTTTTATTTAACTGACATTATCGCCATGGCGCACAAAGACGGTGTGGAGATTGCCACTGCGCACCCTGCCAACCCTATTGAAACCGAAGGTGCCAACAACCGCGTGCAACTGGCGCAGCTGGAGCGGGCTTATCAGTTGCGTAAAGCTGAAGAGCTGATGCTCAACGGTGCCAATTTGCGCGACCCGGCCCGCATTGACGTGCGTGGTGAAGTGACGGTCGGCAGTGACGTGATGATCGACGTCAACGTTATTTTTGAAGGCAAAGTGGTGCTGGGCAACGGTGTGGTCATTGGCGCCAACTGTATTCTGAAAGATGTGACTGTGGGTGATAACACTGAAATTAAGCCCAACTCTATGCTGGAAAGTTCAGTGGTTGGTGCAGACTGCTCGGTCGGGCCTTTTGCGCGAATTCGTCCGGACTCAGTGCTGGCCGATGACAGCCATGTTGGCAACTTTGTCGAGCTGAAAAAAACCAAACTGGGCAAAGGTTCCAAAGCCAACCACTTAACCTATTTAGGGGATGCGGTGATTGGTAGCAAAGTGAATGTAGGTGCAGGTACCATTACTTGTAACTATGACGGTGCCAACAAGTTCCAGACCACGATTGAAGATGGTGTTTTTGTTGGTTCTAACAGCTCGCTGGTGGCACCTTTAACTTTGGGTGAAAACAGCACTGTGGGTGCAGGCTCTGTTGTCACCAGCAGCGTGGCCGCCAATGAATTGGTAGTTGCCCGCACTAAACAGCGTCATATCACTGGTTGGCAAAGACCGGTTAAACAGAAAAAACCAGAGTAAAAATACGCCACGGCCAAAACGGCAGTTGTCAGAGCTGCCGTTTTACCGCCTGATGGGCCTATAAAACAACATCAGGCCTGTGAACCCCGCCATCTTACAAGGAGTTGTTGCATGACCAGAATAACCGGCACTTTGTTATTGTTATTGCTGCTAAGCCCGTCACAGGTTTTGGCGGCCAGTTCGGTATGGCAAGTTAAAAAAGGCGACGACCTGGTATTGCTCGGCGGCACAGTGCATTTGTTGCCGGCCACAGAGTTTCCGTTGCCGGCAGAATTTGAAACCGCTTTTGCTCAAAGTTCGGTGTTAGTTCTGGAAGCGCCGATGCCAGACGCCAATGACACCCAGGCGATGCAGGCTATGATGGCGCAGCTGCAATATCCGGCTGGCAGCGGTTTAAAACAAAAACTATCCCCGGCCGTTTATCAGCAACTGTCAGCTTATTTAAAAAAATTTGGCGTGGATGCTGCCGCTTTTGACAGTCTGAAACCTGGCTTGGTGGCGGTGCAGCTGAGTTTGCTGGAAATGAGCGCCTCTGGTATTTCCGGTGAAGGGGTGGACGCTTATTTTGCGAATAAAGCCAAACAACAGCAAAAGCCTTTGCAGTTTCTGGAAACGCTGGATTTTCAAATCAAGCTGATTGCCGCTATGGGGGAAGGTTATGAATCTGACTTTATCCGGCAAAATATTGAAAACAACGCTGAGCTCGGGCCTTTAATGCTGAAGTCAATTCAAGCCTGGCGCTCAGGAGATTTGGCGCAAATTGATGAGTTGCTGTTAAAAGACGCCAGAACGGACGACCCTAAACTGTTTCAGCAGATGTTCACAGAGCGTAATCAACAATGGCTGCAGCAAATCCAGCAAATGTTTGGTAACCAGCACAAAGAGCTGGTGCTGGTCGGTGCCGGCCACTTGCCTGGCAACGATGGTTTGCTGCAACTGTTACGGCAAGCCGGTTTTGAAGTGACGCAGCTGTAAATGCGGCGTCTGGTGCTTTATTTTGCAAGGTATTGTTGATGTCAG
>JAYRUI010000231.1:0-5566 GCA_041919175.1 Rheinheimera sp.
TAACTCCGGGTGTGGTGGAATGTATTTCAGTGCAAGGTGACTTGTGGTTGTCGGTGCCGGAAATAAACCAGCACCAGAGTGTAGCTATTACAGTGGCGCATGGTCAGGGCGACGCAGCTTTGTACTTCCGTCAGGGCAATTGGCCTAATGCCAGTACTTTTGATGCCAAATCGGACAATGCCGGCACCAGTCAGTGCATTTATATCAATAACTTATCGCAATCTGGCGACTACTGGGCATACCTGCGTTTAACAGGCCAGAGCGCCGGTAGCAGCATTATGCTCGACTTTGATACGCCGGGCTGTCGCAACAGCCAATAACACTGTGGCTGCGGTATCTAAAAGTGCCGCAGCTTTTTATGCTCATGTCTTGATATCAAGGAATTTTTAATGAAAAACAAAAGTTTATTCTGTGCTTTCTTGTTTGGCGTGCTGATGACGTTTCAGAGTCAGGCCGGGGTGATTCAAATTCAGACCACAGCAGATCCGCTGGCTGTGGACGATAAAGTAGTGGTAGAACTTATCGCCAGCGACTTCAGTGAATTTGATTTGTTTGATCTGGATTTTATCTTCGACAGCGCCATCTTTAGTTTTGAACCCGCTTCGTTATTCAGCGATCTCGCCAGCGCTTTTATTTTTGAAGTGAATGCCAGTGGCAACAGGTTAAGTATTTCATTTTTAGATTGGGCGGCGATGTCGGGCGATTTTTTATTGGCCCGTTTTGAGCTGAAAGCACTGAAAAGCGGCAGTTCACAACTCTCGATAGGGCAGGCTGATTTTTATGCCCCAGGCAGCAGTGATGTGATGACAGGCATTCAAAGCAACACGGCTCAACTGAATGTTGGTGCGGCTGCAGTGCCGGCGCCTGCGGCTTTGGTGTTGATGTTGTCCGGTTTAATCTTGCTGGCGGCTCGCCGGCAGCGCGGCCGCAACGGGTTTTAACGCCCAGACTGAACACGCAAAAGCAAAAGGGCAGCTTGTTGGCTGCCCTTTATTTTTACAGCAGACAGGCTGCTGTGTTGTTCAGCCTTCATCAGTCCAGAATAATATGAGGTAAAAACCGTGAACTATCTTTGGTGATCAAGGAGTTATCTTCACGAATGCCCATACCTGCCGCACTGTCACCTACCAGCCAGGAGCCAATTAAAGTGTAACTCTGGTCGAACTTAGGCAATGCATAAAACTCCTGCCGGATATAACCAGCGTCGGTATAAGGACCGTCCACTGTCAGTTTGTTACCTTGTGGGTCTATCAGCTCAATATTGGCGCCTTCACGCGAATACAAAGGTTTACGGACCCAACCGGAACGTAACGAAGCTTCACCCGGGCTTTCAAAGAAGCTCGGCAGCAGGTTTGGGTGATTGGGAAACTTTTGCCACAATAGCGGCAATATGCCTTTGTTGGATAACAACATTTTCCAGGCAGGTTCCAACCACTGAGTGTCAGAGGTTAATAAATGCTTGCCAAATTCTTCCCGCAGCATAAATTCCCATGGGTACAGCTTAAACATGGCCTGCACCGTAAAATCATCCGCATCCACCAGCTGGCCATTGATTTCACCCAGTTGCTCCAGCGCTAAAAAGCGCCCGTCGATGCCTGCCTGAGTGGCAATATCCAGCAGATAATTGACCGTGCCTTTGTCTTCAATATTGTCGCCAATACAGCTGAAATAACAGGGTTGGCGCAGCGGCATAGAGGCAAAAGCCTGCTCCAGCTGGTCCTGCAGTGAATTAAACTGGTCGGCGCCCTGGGGCAGCTGGCCACGCATCATTTGATCTTCCAGCCAAACCCATTGGAAAAAACCGGTTTCAAATAACGAAGTGGGCGTGTCGTAATTCAGCTCCAGTAACTTGGCAGGGCCTTTGCCGTGATAGGCTAAATCTAAGCGGCCATATAAATGCGGCTGCGCTGTGCGCCAGGATTGTGCCAGCCAGTCCCAATAGGGTTCCGGTACTTCCAGCAGCCTTAACTTTTGCTCGTCGGCCAGAATATCCGGCACCAGTGATAGCGCCATCTGGTGCAGCTCTTCAGTCGGCGCTTCAATATCCTGTTCAATCTGCGCAAGGCTGAACTGGTAATAAGCGCTTTCGTCCCAATAAGCTTCACCGTCAAAAGTGTGAAAATCAAAACCGACACTTTCAGCATATTGGCGCCAGCCCGGCCTTTCGTTAATGGCAACTTTTTTCATCCGCGCTTAACCACCGCTGCTCATTGTCTGACGCTGCTGTGCCTGAGCACCAAAACCACCCCGGCGCACCATAGAACCTGGCTGCGGCTGCATTTTAGAAGGCAACACAGACACAGGACCAGATTGACGCGCTACCGGCTGATTGCTGGCTGTGCGGTAAGTACCCATATCATCACGGGATTTATACAAAGGCTGAGTCGGCACTGATTGTTTTGGCATTGACTGACCACCACGGTTCAGCATCTGGCCTGCTAAAAAGCCCATCATCATCGGCATAAAAAAGCCTGAACTGGCTTGTTGTTGCTGCGCCGGTGCTGCCGGATCTGTTGCTGCAGCTGTGGTGTTTTGTGCCAGCGTGGCCGCCGGAGCTTCACACTGACCCACACCAAAGTCGGTTTCACATTCAGCCTGGCTCTGATATTTAGGTGCAACCTGAGCATGCAATTGCTGTGCTTTGGCAAATTCGGCCTGGCATTCAGCCGGCGGATTGTAATAAGCAGCACATTCATCGGCATTCTGGTACACGGCGGTTTCCACCGGCTCTTCACTGCCACAACCGGCCATCAGTAAAGTGGCGGTGGGTACCATTAAAATCAAAGCGGCTTTTTTACTGCGTTTAAATGATTTGGACATCAACAATGCTCCTTAAAACGTCATGCTGGCAGAGTTAATCAAACCTACCGCAATAGAACAGCAGGCTGAAAACACACCGGCAGCAACTTCACCATTGGTGATACGTTGTGGCAGCTGACGAAGTGTTAAACGTACAGCAACAAAAGTCAGGCTTTGCACCACCAGCGCGATAGCCCCCCAAATAGCGCAATCTGCCAATGAAATCGAGTGGGTAATTGCGCTCGCCAATGGCAAAGCAAAACCCACTAAAGCACCACCAAAGGCGATAGCGGCGGCAGTGTTATTGGATTTAATTAAAGTCACTTCATCATGAGGAGTTAACCAGCTATAAAAACGGGCAAACAATCCAAGCAATAAAATAGCGAGGAAAAAGAAACTTAAAAACTCAGGCAAACCGGCAATTGAAGCAAGCAGCGTATCAGACATCAGATCTTCCTTTGATAAAATGGGGCTTTAGGCCGCTATCATCCTGAATTTACCAGCAAAAGGCAATGTGCTGCTTTTGCTAAACCGCAGAGTTGGTGCTTTCACTGCAAAGTCGGGCTGTGCCTTTCTCTATTCCTTCACAAAGCACTGAAAAACACCTTCGTCTGTACTAGGCTCAACTTGATGAATGGACTCGCGGATATTGGATCTGTTGCAAAATTGAGGTGAGTTTATGTTAAATCAACTGAAAGTCCGCACCCGTTTGATCGGGTTGTCGGTGATACCGCTCTTTTTTCTGGTTTTTGTCAGCCTGATTTCCATCTACGACATGCGCATTTTAGCCGCAGGTGTACAAAGTCTGTATCAGGACCGGGTGACCCCTTTGCAACAAATTAAAGTGGTTTCAGATGCTTATGCAGTCACCATCGTCGACACTATGCATAAACACCGGGCTGGTTTATTAAATGCTACGCAAGCCAGCAGCCAAATCCGTCAGGCAGCAGACACAGCCCAAAGCGCCTGGCAGGCTTATCATCAAACCAAAATGACCGGTCCGGAACTTAAGCTGGTACAGGAGGTAGATCCATGGATAGCAAAGTGGCAACAACAGTTGCAGGGTTATTTACAGGCCATCGAGGATGGCTCAGTGCTGACTGTGCCCAATGCTGAATTTCAGCAACAAATGTATGGTGTGGCAGATCCGCTCAGTACAGCACTGGCGGCGCTGATTCAGTTACAGCTGGATGAATCTCTGGCATTTACCACTGCAGCGCAGCAAACCTACAACAGCACTATGCAGCTGTTTTCTGCACTCATGGTGTTGATGGTGGTTGCTTTGTCTGCGATGGCCTGGCTGATTTACCGATCAATTCAGCGACCACTTCGCGATTTACGTCAGGTGATTAACGATGTGGGTCAGCATTCCGATTTACGTCTGAGAGTAAAAATTACCGGTCGCGATGAAATAGCCGAAGCCGCTGAGTCTTTTAATCAGACCATTAGCAGAGTGCAGGCGTTTTTTATCGAATTAGGTAGTGCTGTGCATATGCTGGCATCGGCGTCGGAAGAAATGAGCAGTATCAGTAGTCAGGTCAGCGATACAGCTTTTGCGCAGGAGCAACAAGCCAATCTGATCGCCACTGCCATCAACCAGATGTCGGCAGCCATTCAGGAAGTGGCGTCCAGCGCACAGGCCACTTCAGTGCAGGCCGGTGACGCTGATGCCAAAACCCGGCAAGGTTATGACAAAGTGGCGCAAAATGTCAGCGCTATTGCGCAGTTATCGGATGCGATTGGCAGTGCCAGCACTGTGATCACTGAACTGAACGGCGAAACCGATAAAATCAGCCAGGTACTGCTGGTGATTCAGAATATTGCCGCCCAAACCAACTTGCTGGCGCTGAATGCGGCGATTGAAGCCGCCAGAGCAGGTGAGGCCGGCCGTGGTTTTGCAGTGGTGGCCGACGAAGTACGGACTTTGGCCACCAATACGCAAAAAGCCACGGAATCCATCCGGTTGATGATTGAAAAATTACAAAGTGCTGCCCGTGAAGCGGTCACTGCCATGGCGCAGTCACAACAATATGCCGGCAATAGTGTGTTAAATGCCCAACAAGCCGGTGAAGTGCTGGAGGAAATCCGTAGCTCTGTCGGCACTATTGTGGATATGAATGTGCAGATTTCGGCAGCCACTGAACAACAAACTGTGGTGGCTGAAGACATTAATAAAAACATTACTGAGTTTAGTGGCAGCATCAGTGAAGTCAGCCACAGCGCGCGTCACAGCGCCGAAGCCAGTGGCGCCCTGGCCGAGTTGGCGGCCAAATTGAGGTTACAGGCAGCCGTTTATCAGGTGTAAAAAAGTGCTGCGTTTTGGCAAAAAAAGCCAAAACGCAGCTTCTGCTGTATGAGAACTTATCGCAATAATCTCATGAATTCAGCCTTTTATCGCAGCTGTTGCCCCTTGCATCTGCGCTGGCTGGACATTCAGATCCGATTCACTACACTCGGGCGTTAATTCGCATTCAGTCGTTATGCAGGAACACCCGATGAAACAAAAATCTTTATTAGCCCTTGGTATCGCTTTGGCATTTGGCCTGGTGGGTTGTGAACAAGCCGGCAAAAGCGCAGAGCCAACTACCACGGCAGCAGCCGAAGCGGCGGTGAGTCTGAAAAGTGGCATTGAACTGACCAATCTCGACACCCAAATCAAACCACAACAAGACTTTTTCCGTTATGTAAACGGCAACTGGCTGGCGAAAACGGAAATTCCGGCAGATAAATCAGTGTGGGGTAGTTTTCATGAACTGCGCAAAGGCGC
>JAYRUI010000232.1:0-5553 GCA_041919175.1 Rheinheimera sp.
GAAGTTATCCGCTCAAAAAACGCACGGGCGTGATGGCAACATACTGTTTGTAAAGCAAAGTCTTTCAAGCGGTGGGTGCGGTCAAGACACAGGGAATTTATTTTCTGTCGGAACAGCAATACCTATTGACCCAATTATGAGGTTCACTGATAATGGGGTTGTAATATGTACTAGCTCGAACGTGGCCGGTAATATTTAAGTCGCCAGTTGTATGGCAAATCTAGTTAAAGTAAGAGAATGTTATGTCACAATTAATTTCCGGTACCGTTAAGTGGTTCAACGAAGATAAAGGTTTTGGTTTCATCGAGCGTGAAGGCGGCAAAGACGTTTTCGTTCACTTCCGCGCTATCAACGGTACTGGTCGTCGTACTCTGGTAGAAGGTCAGAAAGTGACTTTCGAAGTAACTGAAGGCCAAAAAGGTCCTCAGGCTGAGAACGTAACTGTAGTTGCTTAATAGCAATATATAGTCAAAGTTTCTGTAAAGAGCCGGCTCAAGTAGCCGGCTTTTTGTTGTCAATTTAATACCACTTCCTTTGCAGGCCCTTTCTACTTCTTGTCATTGCCTAAATAAATGCTGTTGTTGTGAATACGCTGGAAATTTGGAAAGATACCAGTGAAATGATTGTTTGAATGAAGGTTGCTTTGCGGACAATTAGTTATTTTTAAAGTAAAAAAATTGAGCGGTTCGATCAGAGAAATTAGATAAACTACTCCCAGTGAAAATCGAGTTGGGCCTGTTGTGCCGGTGATTTTAATCCAACATGAATGCCAACCAGTCTTACTGCTTTACCGTCACCACGTTGCCAGGCTTGTGCTAGTAGCTGCTCCAGCACGGGTAAATCCAATTCATGATGTTGCCGTTCTATAGTGGTTTGGCGAAAATCCTGGAATTTCAGTTTGATGCCTATTTTTTGAATGTGGTTTTTAGCGTCACATCGTTGCACCCTTTTGTGCAGTTTTTCATAAAGTGAATGTAGCGATATCTGGCCTTGGTGCAGTTGATGCAGATCCTGGCTAAACGTTTGTTCTACCGCAATGGATTTTCGTTCCCGCTCTGTTTGTACTTCCCGTACATCATTGCCTTTACTGCGTTCAATCAGCACTTCAGCAAAACTGCCAAACTCTTTGATAAGTAAAGGTAAGCTGATTTGCTGGATGTCTCTGCACCAATGTAAACCCAGTTTTGCCAGTCGCTCCGCTGTTTTTTGACCAACCCCCGGTATTTTTCGAAGCGGCAGTGTTTCAACAAAAGTGGACACTTTGTCAGGGGGTAACACAAATAAACCATCTGGTTTATTTTCATCACTGGCTATTTTGGCCAGAAATTTGTTCGGCGCTACGCCTGCCGAAGCTGTAAGCCCTGTTTCATGAAAAATTGTGCGTCTGATGTCTTCGGCAATAAGAGTGGCTGAGCCTGAAAACAGCGGACTGTCTGACACATCCAGATAAGCTTCATCTAATGACAAAGGTTCAACCTTGTTCGTATAACGATGGAAAATGGCCTGAATGTCGGTGCTGACCGCTTTGTATTTTTCCATATTTCCCGGCACTAACATGAGTTGTGGACAAAGTTTAAAAGCCTGACCTGTTGGCATGGCTGAGCGCACACCAAAAGCGCGGGCAGGGTAGTTGCAAGTGCTGATAACCCCGCGTTCGGTGCGGCTACCACCAATGGCCAGTGGAATATCACGCCATGCCGGATTATCGCGCATTTCAACAGCTGCAAAAAAACAGTCCATATCGATATGAATGATTTTACGCATCGTCGGCTGCTTTACAGTTAATTGCTGTATGTTCATACAGTTATTTTGTGCTGTTTTATCAAACTGTCAAGTCTTAAGATTTAAAGCATTGAAATTACATAATATTCATAGAGATATCAGAGCTCTTGCCAGTGAATCATTAGTTTAATTAATGCAAAATGGATGGATGGATGGCCATTTTAGCAGTGCAACAAACTTCATTTCGATGTATGATGGCGCCCAGTTTTTTAGCCCGTTGATCCACAACTTAAAAAGCCTTTGTGCCGCCGCAGGAGTAAGCATGTTAAAGCGTGATATGACCATTGCCGGTTTTGACCCGGAATTAGCTAAAGCCATTTCGGACGAAACGCAACGTCAGGAACAGCATATTGAACTGATCGCCTCTGAAAACTATTGCAGTCCACGTGTGCTCGAAGCACAGGGTTCACAGCTGACCAATAAATATGCCGAAGGTTACCCGCATAAACGTTATTACGGTGGTTGTGAATTTGTTGATATCGCTGAAGATTTAGCGATTGCCCGCGCGAAAGAGTTATTCGGTGCCGATTATGCCAACGTGCAACCTCATTCAGGCTCACAAGCGAACGCTGCGGTATTTCTGGCGCTGTTAAGCGCTGGTGACACTATTTTAGGCATGAGCCTGGCGCATGGTGGCCATTTAACTCACGGTGCATCTGTCAGCTCTTCCGGTAAACTGTACAAAGCTGTGCAATATGGTCTGCACCCTGAAACTGGTGTAATTGATTACGATCAGGCCGAAGCTTTGGCGCTGGAGCACAAACCAAAACTCATCATCGCTGGTTTTTCTGCGTATTCAGGCATTGTGGACTGGCAACGTTTTCGTGATATCGCCGACAAAGTAGGCGCTTACCTGATGGTGGATATGGCGCACGTTGCAGGTTTAGTGGCAGCAGGCTTGTATCCAAATCCAATTTCAGTGGCTGACGTTGTGACGACCACAACTCACAAAACGCTGGCTGGCCCACGTGGCGGTTTAATTCTGGCGCGTAAAAACGAAGAAATTGAGAAAAAACTCAATTCAGCCGTATTCCCGGGCGGCCAGGGTGGCCCTCTGATGCACGTGATTGCCGCCAAAGCTGTGGCGTTTAAAGAAGCGCTGCAACCGGAATTTAAACTGTATCAGCAACAAGTGCTGAAGAACGCAGTGGCTATGTGTGATGAGTTTATTGCCCGTGGTTATAAAATTGTGTCTGGTGGTACTCAGAACCATTTGTTCCTGCTGGATTTAATCGATAAAAACATCACGGGTAAAGACGCTGACGCTGCGCTTGGTCGTGCTCACATCACTGTGAACAAAAACTCAGTGCCAAACGACCCACGCTCACCTTTTGTGACTTCAGGTCTGCGTATTGGCACACCAGCCATTACCCGTCGTGGTTTTGGTGAAATTGAAAGCCGTTTAGTTGCCAACTACATCTGTGATGTACTGGACAACATGGGTGATGAAGGTGTAGTTGAACGCGTGAAAGGCCAGGTAACTGAGCTTTGTGCCCGTTTCCCAGTCTATGCCTGATTTGGCAAGCCCGCTTTAAATAGTGATATCATGGCCGCAATTGCGGCCATTTTTTTAAGGAACACCCCAGTGTTTTGTCCGTTTTGCCGAGCTGATGACACCAAAGTAATAGACTCCCGTTTAGTGGCTGAAGGCCATCAGGTGCGTCGCCGCCGTGAATGTGGTGCCTGCCATGAACGTTTTACTACTTTTGAAACTGCGGAGCTCGTGATGCCACGCATTATTAAAAGAGATGGCTCACGTGAACCTTATAACGAAGATAAATTACGCAGTGGCCTGCAACGTTCTTTAGAAAAACGCCCGGTGCCGACAGAGCAGATTGAACTTTTGATCAGCAAAATTGAGTCGCAGCTGCGGGCAACAGGGGAACGTGAAGTCCAAAGTGAGTTGATTGGTCAGCTGATTATGGATGGCCTGGTAAAGCTGGATAAAGTGGCTTATGTCCGTTTTGCCTCTGTGTACCGCTCCTTTAAAGATATCCGCGAATTTGGTGAAGAAATTGCCAGGTTAGGGGACGATTAAATGCAGTTTTCGACGTCCGATCATCAGTTTATGCAAAGAGCGCTTGAGCTTGCTGCACTTGGGCGTTTTACCACGTCACCCAATCCAAATGTCGGTGCTGTGGTGGTTAAAGACGGTGTGATAGTGGGGGAAGGTTACCATCAGCAGGCCGGTGGCCCACATGCAGAGGTGTTTGCCTTGCGTCAGGCTGGTGAAAAAGCCAAAGGCTCTACTTGTTACGTCACCTTAGAGCCATGTAGTCATTATGGCCGCACGCCCCCTTGTGCCCTGGCGCTGATTGATGCAGGCGTCAGCAGAGTGGTGCTGGCGATGACAGATCCCAATCCACAAGTGTCTGGCCGCGGTATCGCTTTATTACAAAATGCCGGTATTGAAGTCGTAAGCGGTTTGCTGGAAAACGAAGCCCGTGCGTTAAACCCGGGCTTTTTACATAAAATGTTGCATCAGCGGCCCTATGTGCAGTTAAAACTGGCGGCCAGCATCGATGGCCGTACCGCTTTGAAAAACGGTGCCAGCAAGTGGCTGACTGGCTCACAAGCACGTCATGATGTACAGCTGCTGCGTGCGCAAAGCTGCGCCATTTTATCAACCGCAGAAACAGTGCTTTGTGATGCTGCGCTTTTGAATGTGCGAGCACCCGAGGTTACGCCACTTGAAAATGGCAGCATTCGCCAGCCGCTTCGTATTATTCTTGACCGGCATTGTCGTTTAACAGGGCAGGAGCCCTTGTTTTTGCAAGGTGGCGACATCATCTTGTTGCATCAGGCACAAGCAAAAGAAGATGACCACTGGCCTTCGTTACAACTGCCAGAATCTGCACCGTTAAAAGTGCAGCGCCACGCTTTACCGTTGGCCGCTGATGGCCGTTTTGATCTGAACGCTGTTATCGCTTTTATCGCCACTTTACCGGTGAATATATTGTGGGTAGAAGCTGGGGCAAAACTTGCCAGCAGCTTATGGCAACAACAGCTTATTGATGAGCTGGTGCTGTATCAGGCGCCTGTGCTTTTAGGGCCGGATGCACGTCCCATGCTTGAGTTTACAGAGCTGACAGAGATGAATCAGGCGCCCAGGCTCAACTGGTTTGATATTCAGCAGTTGGGTGTCGACCTTCGGCTACGTGCCAAAGTGAAAGGACAATAACAATGTTTACCGGAATTATTGAAGCCACTGGCACCTTAGTGCAGCTGACGCCCAAAGGTGGTGATGTCAGCCTGAAGATCCAGAGCCACAACCTTGATTTTTCAGATGTAAAACTTGGCGATAGCATTGCAAGCAATGGTGTTTGCCTGACGGTAACTTCATTTGGTGCAGATTGGTTTTGCGCTGATTTATCTACCGAAACACTGAAGCGTACTTTGTTTGGCAGCTACAAAACCGGACAACGATTGAATCTGGAAAAAGCCTTATTGCCAACTACACGGTTGGGCGGTCATCTGGTGAGTGGTCATGTGGACGGTTTTAGCAGCGTTAGCCGCATCGAAAAAACCGGCCGCGCCTGGCAGATTTTTATAAAAATGCCGGCCGAACTCGCCCGTTATATTGCCGAAAAAGGCTCGATCACTGTGGATGGTGTGAGCCTGACAGTCAATGAGCTGCTGGCCGACGAATTTCGTTTAACCATAGTGCCGCACACTGCGCAGCAAACCACGTTAGAGCAGCTTGAAGCGGGCAGCAAAGTGCATCTGGAAGTAGATTTGCTGGCCAGATACCTTGAACGATTAATCACCGGC